>DATCPV010000320.1:0-8081 GCA_036569885.1 Gaiellales bacterium
GGGTGAGCTGCATCAACAGCGCAACCATGAGCGTGCCCACGACGGCCGCGGCGCTGTTTCGCGACGTCGTCGAGAGGAGGATGCCGACGGCCGCGAGACCCAGAACTGGCAGCGCGTAGACCGCGAAGCTGCCGGCGACCAGCGCGAGCGCTCGCGACGGCGAGATCACGGTCGAAAAGGTCGGCAGCGGATCGAAGCCGCTGGCCAGTCCGCCCGCGATCGTGCCCGCCACGCCCATCGCGAGCATCGCGGCCAGCACATAGGCGAACGTGGCGGCCACCTTGGCGGCGAAGATGCTGCTGCGGCTCGTGGAGCGGGTCAGGATCGTCTTGAGCGTGCGGTTGTGATCCTCGGCCGCCACGATGTCGCCCGCCACCAGTGCCGTTACGAGCGGAAACAGGAACAGCGCCGAGAAGAGCAGGGTCACCAGCGGCACCGCGAAGCCGGACTCGACCGCATAGCGCAGGAAGAACGGGATCCCGGTGTCGGTCGGGTCGGGCGGATGCACCACGATCGCGATCGCCAGCAGGATGGGGGCCGCGGCGGCGGCACCGAGGCCGAGCGCGGTCCGCCGCTGGGCGGCGAGCTTGCGGATCTCCCAGCGCAGCGCGGTGCGGGTCATGCCGGCTCCGGGTCGGTGAGGTCGAAGAACAGCTCCTCGAGCCCGCCCGCGGGGACGAGGGCGTGGATGCCGATGCCCGCCGCCGCCAGGCAAAGCGTCAGCGCAGCGACGGCGTCGCGGTCGGCGGCAAAGAGGACGGCGCCGGCGTCGGCGTGGACGTCGCGAATGCCTTCCGCGGTGCGGGCCAGCGCGAAGGCTCGAGCCGGGTCGGTCGCAAGCAGCCGGTGGCGGCCCGCGCTCCGCGCCAGCAGCTCGGCGAGTCCGCCCTCGTAGCGGACACGGCCCTCGCGGAGGATCGCGACCCGGTTGCAGAGCGCCTCGACCTCGCCCATCAGGTGGCTCGAGAGCAGCACCGTGATGCCCTCGCCGGCCAGGCGGCGAACCAGCGTGCGCATGTCGCGCATCCCCGCCGGGTCGAGTCCGGTTGTCGGCTCGTCGAGCACGAGCAGCCGCGGACTGCGAAGCAGCGCGGCGGCCAGGCCGAGGCGCTGGCGCATGCCGTGGGAGTAGCCGCGCACGCGGTCGTGCGCGCGGCCGGTCAGCTCGACCAGCTCGAGCACCTCCGGGACGCGCTCGCCGCCCTCGCCGTCGAGCCCGGCGAGCAGCTCGAGGTTCGCGCGGCCGCTCAGATACGGGTAGAAGGCGGGATCCTCGACGAACCCGGCCACGCCGGCGAGCGCCCCAACCGGGTCGAGCACGGGATCGCGGCCGAAGAGGCGCACCTCGCCCGAGGTGGGCCGCACCAGGCCGAGCATCATCCGCAGCGACGTCGTCTTGCCGGCGCCGTTGGGCCCCAGGTAGCCGTAGACGTCGCCGGCCTCGACGGTCACATCGACGCCGGCCACGGCCTCGATCGGGCCGTAGCGCTTGCGCAGGCCGCGGGTGCTCACGGCCGGCGGGGCGGCGGAGGAGGCGTTCACAGGCCCCGCGCCACGGCTTCGACGACCTGGCGGGGCAGGCTGCCGACGACGGTGTAGGTCACGCCTCCGCGCGCGAACCGCACCACGGCGCCGAGCGGGGTCACCAGCTCGCGCCCGTCGCTGCCCGACACGGACACCGACGGCAGCAGGCCCCACAGACCGCCGGCCGGGTCGCCCCCGCCGGGCTGCTCCAGGACGACGACCGAGCCAAACGACCGGCCGTACAGCAGCAGGCGTCCGGGCAGCTCGTCCGAGCGGCTGGCCTGGCGGCAGCTCTGCAGCGCGAGCCCGCCGAGCCGGGGCGGAGCGGCGCACGCCACGGTCGCTCCCAGCGACGGCGGCCCGCCGAAGCTGACCGGCACCGGGTGCATCCCGAACGGCAACTGCAGGTGGAACACCGAGGGATCGACCGCGCCGTAGTGGACGTTGCTGAGCGCGAATTGGACCAGCGGCTTGGGCTGGCCGCGGCCGTAGACGTCGAGCAGGAGCGGGGTGCCGGTGTCGGCGTCGACGGCCAGCGTCACCCCGCTGAGGAGGGCCGACGTCCGCCGCGGGGCGAGGCGCACGGTGTAGGAGGGCCGGCCCGCGGTCACGCCGGGGACGGGGGTCGAGATCTGAAGCGTCGGCCCGACCCTGCCGAGGAGCTGTGACGCGCCCGCCAGGCCGGTGCGAATCTGCCCGAGCGTGGCGATGGAGGGTAGCGAGGCCGCAAACGCGGTGCCGTCGGCGGCGTCATACATGAGCGCATGCGAACCGTGTACGACGAGCTGGGTGTCACCCTGGCTCGTCTGGAACTCCATGCGCAGGTGCCCGTCGGCGTACCACAGGCGGCCGCTGGCGCCGGTCAGGAGCGGCAGGGGGCTGCCGCCGGCGCTGGCCTGGGGGATCAGCGACGTGGTCGGGACGAGCGAGTCGGCGTAGCGGAAGTTGGCGGTGATCCCCACCGGCCCGCTGCTGCCGAGCTCGTGCAGCGTCAGCTCCGAGAGCGTCGCCGGAGCGGGCGGCTGGGGGCCGCCCGTGTTCAGGCCGGCGAGCACGTTTGCAGCGACGAATGCGGCCGCGACGGCGACGCCGATCGCGACCAGCGTCGCGGTCGATGCCGTGCGAACCCACAGTGTGACCGTCCTCATCTGGGCGGCCAGAATAGACCCCGCCAGAGACTTACCGCGGGGTGCGCACCAGCGAGCGGACGGCCTCGGCGATGTGGGCGCGGTCGATGCCGGCCTGGTCGAGTAGCTGGGCCGGCGTCCCGGACGTCGGCATGCCCGTCGGAGCGAGGCCGACCACGCTCGGGCGAGTCGTCGAGCGCGCGAACACCTCGAGCACCGCTTCGTGGATGCCACCCTCGGGCCAGTGGTCCTCGACGACCACGATCGCCCCGGTCTCCTCGGCGGCCTCGATCAGCGTCGCCTCGTCGATCGGCTTGACCGAGTAGAGGTCGATCACCCGCGTCGAGATGCCCTCGTCGGCCAGCGTGTCGGCCGCCGCGAGCGCCTCGTGCAGGGTGATGCCCGCGCCGACGACGGTCACGTCGTCGGACTCCGACGAGCGGACGATCCGCGAGCCCCCCACCGTGAACGGCTCATCGGCCGGGTACAGCACCGGCAGGGACTCGCGCGTGGTGCGCATGTACACGATTCCGGACCGGTCGACCATGGCCTCGACGAGCTTCGCGGTCTGGTTGGCGCAGCTCGGGTAGAGCACCGTGCTGCCGTGGACGGCCCGGAACGAGGCCAGATCCTCGAGCGCCATCTGAGATGGGCCGTCCTCGCCGATCGACACGCCGGCGTGGGATCCGGCCAGGCGGATGTTGGCCTGGCTCACCGCCGCCATGCGGGTGAAGTCGTACGCCCGGGCCAGGAAGGCCGCGAACGTGGATGCAAACGGCACCCACCCCCGCACCTGCATGCCAACCGCGGCCGCCACGAGCTGCTGCTCGGCGATATACATCTCGAAGTAGCGGTCGGGGTGCGCCTCGGAAAACAGCTCCGAGAAGGTGGAGTTTCCGACCTCGCCGTCGAGGGCAACCACGCTGCCGTTGCGAGCGCCGACCGCCACCAGGGCGTCGCCGTACGCGCGGCGCGTCGCCACCTTCTCGCCCACCGGCCATGCCGCTCCGTCGCTGTTGGTCGTGGGGAAGACATGCGGGTGCCCGTCGGCCGCGGGGGCCTGTGGGCGCACCTGCAGGTTGCGGCGGCCGCCGAGCTCGGCGATCGCGGCGTCCGGGTCGGCCAGCGGCTTTCCGTGCCAGCCTTCCTTGTTCTCGACCGCGCTCACGCCCTTGCCCTTCATGGTGCGGGCGACGATCGCCACGGGCTGGCCGTTGGCCGCCGCGGCCTGCTCGAAGGCGGCGTCGATCTCGGCGACGTCGTGGCCGTCGATCTCGATCGCGCGCCAGCCGAATGCCTCGGCCCGGTCCACGTAGGCGGCCGTGTTCCAGCCGAGCATCGTCTCGCCGCGCTGGCCGAGCCGGTTGACGTCGATGATCGCCACCAGGTTGTCGAGGTTCTCGTGCGCAGCGGCGGCGAACGCCTCCCACATCGAGCCCTCGGCCATCTCGCTGTCGCCGCAGAGGGCCCACACCCGGAAGGGCAGCTGATCGAGCCGCTTTCCCGCAAGGGCGATGCCGACGGCGATGGGGAGCCCCTGGCCGAGCGAGCCGGTGGCGACGTCCACCCAGGGGATGATCGGAGTCGGGTGGCCCTGCAGACGCGAGCCGAGCTTGCGGAACGTCAGCAACTCCTCGTCGGTGATGGCACCCGCGGCGCGGTAGAGCGAGTAGAGCAGTGGTGAGGCGTGGCCCTTCGAGAACACCAGGTGGTCGTTCAGCGGGTTCTCGGGGTGATCGAAGTCGTAGTGCAGGTGCTTTGCCAGGAGCACGGCCATGAGGTCGGCCGCGGACATCGACGAGGTGGGGTGGCCTGAGCCGGCGGCAGCGGCCGCACGGATCGAGTCGACCCGCAGCTGCTGTCCGAGTTCCCGCCACTGTTCGTGCTCGTTCATCGCAGCTCCCCGTCCGGATTTCGAGGCGGCGGCGTTCCGCCCTGACCGCCGCCACTCTAGCTCCCGGGCACGGAGAACGGGCCCGGACAACGACCGTCCGGGCCCGTGGGGAAACCGTGCTAGATCAGCGCGATGACGTTGGTCATCATGCCCTGGATGGCGGTGCTGAGCAGCGTCAGCGTGCCGACAACGGCGATGGTGATCACGCCGAGGACAACCGCGTACTCGGCCATCGTCTGGCCGGCCTCGTCACGCATGTCCTCAGAAAGTGTGGACAAAAGCTTGTCTATGAGAACCCACCTCCCTCGGGAACTCCAGAAAGATGCCTCTGCGACGGTACGGGCCCGGACGGTGGCCGTCCGGGCCCATGGGAAAGCCGCCTTAGAGGGAGTTGATGACGTTGGTCAGCGTGCCCTTGATCGCGGTGCTGAGCAGCGTCAGCGTCGCGACAACGGCGATGGTGATCACGCCGAGCACGACCGCGTACTCAGCCATGGTCTGGCCAGCCTCGTCGCGCACGTCCTCAGACAGCGTGGAGAAAAACTCGTTGATGGGAATCACCTCCCCGTACCACTGGATGGGTTACCGGCTACACCAACGGTGTCGGCGTTTCGGGGCTCCGACGGCATAACTCTTCCGAGTGAGTTGCGCCGCTAAAGTGGGTGAGTTTGGGTCAGGCCGTGCGGTGGCCGTCGTCGAGCAGCGCCAGCGTCCGGCCGATCGCGCGCACCGACCGCTCGGTGATCGGGTCGAGCACCAGGATGGCCTCGTCGGCACCGGCTTCGGCCAGGCCGTGCAGGTGCCTGGCAATGACTTCGGGGTCGCCCGTGACGGGCCGGGAGTCGGGCAGCGGCCGGCGTTCGCCGGCACGCTCCTCCAGGCTCACGAGCACACATGCGCTGCGACCGATCTCGCCCTCCGGCCGGCCCGCCCGCCGGGCGGCCGCATCGATCTGGGCGTTCAGGTCGGCAAACCCGGACACCGTGTTGCCATAGCCGTCGAACCAGGTGTTCCAGGCGTCGGCGTGGGGGAGGGCGATTCCGAGCATGCGCGGCCCGTTGGAGCCGATGAGGACCGGGGTGCGCCGGGCCGGCGGCGGCAGCAGCACCGCGTCAGCGGCCTGCCAGTAGCGTCCGTCGAGCGTGACGCGCTCACCCGCCAGCAGACCGCGGATGATCGCGAACGCCTCTTCGAACCGGGTGACGCGGTGGTCGTAGGGGATCCCGAATGCGGCGAACTCGCCCTGACTCCACCCGCAGCCAAGGCCGAGGACGAACCGGCCGCCGCTGATCTCGTCGATGGCGGCCGCCATGCGCGCGATCGCGCCCGGCGGGTGAAATCCCGTACAGGCCACGAGCGGCCCCAGCTCGACGCGGCGGGTGACCGCGGCCAGGCCCGCCAGGACCGCCCACGCGTCCCACGGCCCCCGCTCGGGCCGCTCGTCGCCGCGGTAGAGCATGTGATCGCCGACCCAGATCGAATCGAAGCCGGTCTCCTCAGCCGCGAGGGCCATCGCGGCGTACTCGGGCCAGCGCACCTCCCGCTCCACCTCGGGCAGCTGGACTCCGATGCGCAGGGGGCGGGGCACGGCGGCACTCTCTCATGAAGCAGCGGTCGCGTGCCGATGGGTGGGCGTGGACTCATCGACGCGCACGAACGAGCGGGAGCTCCAGGTCAACACGGTCCTGGCCGATGTGCCCGCACCGCCCGCGCATCGGGCCGCGCCGGCGCCCACAGTGCCAGCGTCGCACCAGCTCGTCTGGGGTCTGGCCACCGCAGCGCTGGTGTTCGCGGCGGTGGCGATGTCGTGGGGGCGCACTTTCTTCTCGGACACCTACATCTCGCTCACGTCCGGGCGATACATCCATGCCCACGGGCTCCCGTCGACGGACCACCTGACCGTCGCTGGCGCGGGCCGGCCGTGGGTCGATCAGCAGTGGCTCGCGCCCCTGTTCATGTACGACCTTTGGCGAGTCGGCGGCGACGCGGCGGTCGGGGCATCGAGCGCCGTCGCATTCGCGCTGGCATTCGGGATGCTCGCGGTGCTTCTGATGCGCCGGGGAGTCGCTCCGGTCGGGGCGTTGGTCGCGCTCGGCGGGGGCTTGGTGCAGTGCATGTTGTTCGCGGAGACGCGTGCCCAGAGCTATGCCTATCCGCTCTTCGTCGGCCTGCTCTGGATCGTCCTTACGCAGTCCGATCGCGGCTGGCTGGGACGAGCCGCGCTCATCCTGCCGCTGCTCGTGCTCTGGGCAAACGTGCACGGGTCGGTGCTCCTCGGCGTGGTGATCGTCGTGGTCTGCTGCGGCCGGAGCGCGCTTCAGTCCCTGCGAAAACGAGCGTGGCGGCCGGCGGCCGGGGAACTGCTGCTCTCAGCACTCGCGGCCGGATGCGTCCTTGCGACGCCGTACGGCACCGCGATGATTGGCTACTACACGCGCGTGCTCGGAGACCCGGCCCTGGCCACGATCGCCGAGTGGCAGCCGACGACGTTCGGCGCGCTCAACCTGCCCTTCATCATCCTCCTCATGGGCACACTCGGACTCGTGTGCTTCGCCAGGGGCAAGGGCGTGCGCATGCCCGTCGACATGGTGCTCCTCGCCGTCGTCCTCGGCGTCCTGGCCGCCCACGCGGTGCGCTACCAGACCTGGTTTGCCCTCGGCGCCGCGCCGCTGCTCGCCCTGGCGCTCACGCGCACCCGGTCGCGACGCGGCGGGCACACGCCCCCGCCGCGGGTGATCGTGCTCGTCGCGGGTGCGTTGCTCCTCACCTGCACGGTGGTGGCCGGAGCGACCCTCGTGCGAACCCCGTCGTCTGCGTACGGCAAGTGGATCTCGGACTCCGCGGTGCACTCGACCGTACGGTATGCCGCGCAGCACCCGAAGGCTCGGATCCTGGCCGACGACGTCACCGGCTCGGCCCTGCTCTGGCGCTACCCGAGCCTTTCGGGCCGGATCGGATTCGACGCCCGCACCGAGATCTACAAGCCGGCGCAGTTCATCGGGCTCGCCCGGTTCGTGCTGGCGTCGGGCCCCTCGTGGGCCGCAGCCGCCCGGCCGTACCAGGTGGTCGCGGTTACCTGCTCGCTCCATCTCGCCCTCTGCAAGGCACTGCCCAAGCTGTCAGGCTGGCGCATCCTCAGTCACCGCGACGACGGCATGGTTGCCGTCCGCAGCTGAGCCGGAGCGGCCGGCATCGGGAACGTCCAAAGGCGGTTGGCGAGGTAGCCGGCCGGTGTCGCCACCAGGATCGCGACCGCCGCTGCGGCGAACCTCGGCGACCCCGCCCCCTCGACCAGTCCGACGAGCACGAGCAGGTCGATCGCGAGTGATCCGAGGCTGACGGCGAGGAAGCGCAGGTACTGCGGGGACGCGCGCCTGCCGGTGGCGCGGAACGTCCATGCCCGGTTCAGCGCGAAGTTGCTCGTGGCCGCTGCGACGAACGCGAGTGCGAACGCCATCGGGTAGGGCGTCATTCGCTGGAACAACAGGAACAGGCCGCTGTTCACCGCATACCCCGACGCGCCGACGGTGCAGTAG
>DATCPV010000321.1:0-17550 GCA_036569885.1 Gaiellales bacterium
GGCGGCAGGGTAGCACGGGGTCATTCGCGCACCCTGGCCGCTCCGATGCGTCAGCCGGCGAGGTGGAAGGCCGCCGCCATCGATGCGGCCGTCGCCGCATCGCCGAGGGGCGGAAGGCCAAGCAGCTGCTCGTTCGTGCGCAGCATCGAGTAGTGCGTGAAGGGTGTTTCCGACACCGTCCCCGGGCGCACCGACCGGGCGGCCACGACGGTGTAGACGCGGTTGTCCTCGCCGCGATCGTCCTCGTCATAAGTGATGAAGATGGCGGTCGCCCCGCTCCGGTAAACGGCCGAGGACGTCAGCCTCGGGAGCCACCGTGCCAGCCACGCATCGCCGTTGGACACGCCGCAGTTGTGCTCGTCGCTGCACAGGTTGGGCGCAATGAACGTGTACGGGGCGAGGCGGCCGCTGCGCAGGTCGCCCGGAAGCTCCGTGAGGGGGACGTCGGCAGTCGCGCACTCTCCCTTCACGCGCGTGTAATAGACGGCGGGATTGTGGCGGGGGGCATAATCGCCGGAGTTGGTGAGGGCGCAGCGGCCGGACATGCTCTCGGCATACGCCCGCCAGGACGTCTGGCTGAAGATGCTCTGCCCGCCGCTCTGGCAGCCACTGCCCGGCGAGCAATCCTGCCCCACCAGGCCCTGGGTCGACCCGGAGGTGAGCGCGAGATAGTTGGGCAGCGACGGGTGCGCGACGGCGTGGTAGCCGGCGGCCAGGCCGCAGCGGTGGGCGAGCGCATTGAGGAACGGCGAGTGGCCCGCCACCTGGTCGAACCCGTGGTTCTCCATCACGATCAGGATCACGTGGGCAAACCGGGCGGGCGGTGCCGCTCCCGTGCAGGGATGGCCGGCGGCTGAGGGCGAGCCGGGCGCAGACGGCGTCCCCGACCCGCCGCACGCCGCCGCGGCGAGGCACACCAGGCCCGCCGCGAGTGCTCTCCTCAGATCCACCTCTTGCGCCGGTAGTAGATGATCTGGCCGATCGTGGTGAGCACAATCAGGCTCCACGACCACCAGTAGCCGAAGCTCCAGCCGAACTCGGGCACGCCCTGCAGGTTCTGGCCGTAGAGGCCGACGATGAAGGTGGGCACGAGCAGCACCGACGCGATCACCGTCAGCCGCTTCATGACCTCGTTCTGGTCGTTCGCCACCTTGGCCTGATGGTAGTCGCGAACGCTCGCCACCAGATCGCGGGCCAGGTCGAGGCCCTCGCTCGCGCGCAGCAGCTTGTCGTAGGAGTCGCCAAAGCGCAGCTCGAGGTCGCGTGAGAAGAGCTCCCGGCCCTCGGTGTCGATGCGGTTGTCCACCACCCGGCGGACCGCGTCTCGGGTGGGCGACAGCGTCTGGCGGACGTGCAGCATCTTGTGGCGCAGGTCGGAGAGGCGGCCGCGGACGCGATCGGACGGCCACTCCTCGACGTGATCCTCGAGGTCGTCGATGTGGGTGTCGAGCAGGTCGACCAGATCGAGGAACCCCTCGGCCACCTCGTCCACGATCCGGTAGGCGATCATGCCCGACCCCTCGTCCTTGGCCACGGCCTGGATCTCGGCCGGGTCGAACGGCGGGCAGCCCGGGGGCGTCTTTCGCACCGTCATGACCGCGTCGTGGGTGAGCACGATGTCGATCTCCTGGTAGTGCAGCTCGTGCGATTCCTTGTTCAGGACGGGCAGCAACAGGACGCCGAACACGTAGTCGATGTGCGCCTCGAGCGTCGGCCGCGGCTCGTCGTCGTGGACTGCCGGCGCGAGCATGAGGTCGAGCGCGCGTGGGTGCAGCTCGCGTGGGGCGGCGCGTTTGAGCTCCTCCCCATCCGGGTCGAGCAGATCGGTCCAGACAGCGCCGGCCATGGCGGCAGAACGCTACTCGCAGGCTCGGCCGGACCCGCGTCGGGGGTCGGTAGAATTGGTCGAGTGTTCATCTCCTTCGAGGGCCTGGACGGCTGTGGCAAGACGACGCAGGCCGCGCTTCTGGCCGAGTCCGCCGCCGCAGCCGGCCGCGAGGTCGTGCCGGTGCGAGAGCCCGGCGGCACGGCTCCCGGCGAGCGCATCCGCTCGGTGCTGCTCGACCCGGAGCTCCGCATCACCGGTTGGGCCGAGGCGCTCCTGTACGCCGCGGCCCGTGCGCAGCTTGTCGAGGAGGTCATCCGGCCGGCGCTCGAGCGGGGTGCAACGGTGATCGCCGACCGCTTCGTCGACTCCTCGCTGGCCTACCAGGGTTGTGCCCGCGGCCTGGGTGTGGACGAGGTGCTCGAGGTGAACCGCGTCGCGACCCAGGGGCTCCTGCCCGACCGCACCGTGCTGCTCGTGCTCGGCGCCGAGCAGGCCGCCGCGCGCCGCGGCGAGCCCGACCGCATCGAGGCCGAGGGCGCGGGGTTTCACCGCCGGGTCGCCGACGGATTTGCGGCGGCGGCCGCCCGGTTCCCCGAGCGGATCGCCGTCGTGGACGCGTCGGGCACGCCGGCACAGGTGGCGGGGAGAGTGCGCGAGGCGGTGGGCCTGTGAGCGCCTTTCAGGGACTGCCCGCCCAGCCCCACGCCCTGCGGCTGCTCGAGGCCGCCGTCGCCGCACCCGCGCATGCTTACCTGCTGTCGGGCCCGTCCGGATCGGGCAAGCGCGTCTACGCCGACCGGTTTGCGGCGGCGCTCCTACAGTCGCCCCCGCACCGGATCGAGTCACGCACCCATCCCGACCTGTTCGTGCTCGAGCCGGAGGGCCAGGGCATCCTGATCGAGGGCGCCCGGCGGCTGCGGCGCGACCTGCACCTGCGGCCGTTCGAGGCCGACCGCAGGGTGTACCTGATCCTCGAGGCCCACCTCCTGCGCGACGAGTCGGCAAACGCGCTCCTCAAGTCGCTCGAGGAACCGCCCGACTACGGCGTCTTCGTGCTCCTCTCAGATCACGCCGAGCGCATGCTCCCCACCATCCGCTCGCGCGTCCAGACGGTCGATTTCCGGCGCTATTCGACCGCGACCCTCGAGGCCGCCACTGGCGACGCCGTCGCGGCGCGGGCGGCGCTGGGCAGCCTCCGCCGGGCGACCGAGCTTGCGACCGATCCCGCGGCGTCCGAGCGCCGGCTCGTGTACCTCGAGCTTGCCCGCGGCGCATGCAGCGACCAGGGCTTCGACCCCGCCCAGGCCGGCGCGCGCGTGCTGGAGGCGTCCGGCCAGCGCGCGCGGGCCGAGGCGGATGCGGTCGCCCTCGCCCGGGACGCGCGGCTCGAGTCGGTGGACGACCCCAAGGACGAGCGCGCCCTGCGCAAGCGTTACGACGATCGGGCCAAGCGCGAATCGCGCCGCGCCGAGTGGGACGAGCTGCGGCTGGCGGTCGACACGGTCGGGCTCTGGTACCACGACCTGCTGGCCGTGGCCCTCGGCGCGGACGATGCGGTGCTGAACGCCGACACGGCTTCGGGGCTCACGGCGGCCACGTCTCGCGCCGGCGCCGGTCACGCGGCCCGCGCGCTCGATACGGTTGCGGACGTGCGCCGGTCACTCGAGCTCAACGTCCACCCGGGCCTGGCGGTCGAGGCGCTCTTCCACCGCCTCGTCCAGGTCCGCGAATCCACCCGGCAGGGGGCCTGATGGCAACCGTCGTCGGCGTCGTGTTCCAGCCCGGTGGCAAGGTGTACTCGTTCGACCCGGCCGGTCTCGAGCTGCGCTGGGACGAGCGCGTGATCTGCCAGACGTCGCGCGGGCGCGAGTACGGCCGGGTCGTGCAGACGTCACACCATCTTCCCGACGAGGAGCTGACCGCTCCGCTCAAGCGGGTCGTGCGCCGGGCCGGCCCGGCCGACGAGGAGCAGATCCGGAAGAACCGGGTGGATGCCAAACGGGGCATGCTGCTCTTCCGCGAGCAGTCCCTGCGGCACGAGCTGAAACTGAAGCCCGTAGCGGCCGAGCTCGCCTTCGACCAGAGCCGGATCGTGTTCTCGTTCTCGTCCGACGAGCGGCCCGACACGCGCGCGTTGCAGACCGATCTTGCCGGGCGGCTGAAGCGCCGCGTCGAGCTGCGCCAGGTGGGGCCGCGCGAGCAGGGCCGCCTGTGCGGCGAGGTCGGGCTGTGCGGCACGGGCCGCCTGTGCAGTGCCCGCTACCCGTGCCACGACCAGCCCATCACGCTGAAGATGGCGAAGGAGCAGGACCTGCCGATGAATCCCGGGCGCATCACGGGCTTGTGCGGACGGCTACGCTGCTGTCTCGCATTCGAGCATCCGGTTTACCGCTCGTTCCGGGACCGGGCGCCGGCTGTGGGGCGGACTGTGGCGACACCCAATGGGAGGGGCATCGTACGCAGCTATGAGGTGCTGAAGGACGCGTGCGTCGTCGAATTGGACGGAAGGACGATGGTGGAGATCAGTTTGGATGAGATCGTGGAGGTGGCGGCGGGATGAGCGACGTCGCCTTCTGGGGACCGAATGACGACCCCGCGCTGCGCGGGTTCCGTGAAGCCCTGCGCACGGAGTGGCTGCGCCGCGGCTTCGAGTTCGCCGACGACAGCGATCCCAGCGCGACCTGCCTGTTCAACTTCATCAATCCGCTCGACCCCAAGCCGTTCCGGCGCCGGCAGCGCTCCACGTATGTCGTCGCGGTGCACACGCTGCCCGCGGCCCCCGCCGACGTCCTGCGCAACGAATACCCGATGCTCGTCCGCGCGCTCGCCAATCTGGCTATGCTGGTCGTGCCCGGCGACGCCTGCTACTTCGTCACCCCCGAACAGGGCCAGTACGCCGTGCCCGACCCGGGCGACCTGCAGCAGTGGGCGAGCGCCGTGGTCGAGCGCGTCGAGCCCCTGGCGACGTCGCGCCTGGTCATCGACAACCAGTTCGATACCGACCTCGAGCCCGAGTTGTGGGGTGGCGACGAGCTCACCGAAGCCCTCTACCGCGCCGGCCAGCGGCTCGACCGGATGGGCCTTCTGCCGGCGCCCTTCCCGCTCGAGGACCTCGTGAGCGAGGACGACATGCGCTGGATCAAGCTGGTCTACGGAATCGGCGGGCTCTCGTACGGGAACCTGTCGGTGCGCAAGGACGAGCGCCGCTACTGGATGTCCGCGTCGGGCGTCAACAAGTCCGAACTGCGCGAGATCGGCCGCGACATTCTGATGGTCAAGGACTTCGACGCCGATGCCGGCAAGATGATCCTGTCGGTGCCGCCCGGCATCGAGCCGCGGCGGGCGTCCGTCGACGCGATCGAGCACTGGATGATCTACCGCGAGCATCCCGACGTCGGCGCGATCGTCCACGTGCACGCCTGGATCCCCGGCGTCCGCGCGACCGAGTTCAACTATCCCTGCGGCACGGCCGAGCTGGCCACCGCGGTGGCCGACATCATCCGCGAGGCGCCCGAACCGGGCCAGACGGTGGTCGGCCTCAAGAACCACGGCCTCACAATCACCGGCCCGACGCTCGACGACATCTTCGAGCGGATCGAGCCGGTGATCGAGGTTCAGGTTCCGATGATCGCCTAAGCGGCGGGCGTCGGCACCAGCGTGCCGGCCTTGGCGCGCGCCGTGATCTCGGACGAGTCGTGCAGAAAGGTGCCGTCCTCGAACTCGACGAACGGCAGCTTGCGCTGGCCCGTCAGGCGCTCGACCTCGGCGCGGCGGCTGCGCGGAAACGCCGGGTGGTGCACCACCTCGTACTCGATCCCGGCCTCGTTGAGCGCTTTCTCCGCCTTCCAGCACGGGTGCCCGCCCTTGATGAACGTCCCGCTGCAGCGGTGAAGCTTGATGGCCATGGCCCCCCCTTTCGTGGCCTTCGGGAAGCATAGGCCGGGACGGTCAGTGCTTGTGGTATCCGTCCTTCTGGAGCCAGGCGGCGGTGTCCCGGATGGTCTCGTCGATCGGCCGCACCGAGAAGCCGAGCTCCGCGCGGGCCTTGGCCGCGGTGTAGTACCACCAGTGGGCGCTGGACGCCAGCTCCTGGTCGTCCAGCGGCAGCGGCAGCCGGAGTGCCGAGCCCACCCGCAGGATCGGCCGCAGCATTCCGGTTGAGGTGTGCAGCTGGCGGCGCGGCTTGCCCGTGACCCTGCCCACGAGGGCGAAGAAGTCGCGGTGGCTGAGGTTGCCGTCGTCGTTTGTGAGGATGTAGCGCTCGCCGGTCTTGCCGCGGTCCTCGGCCAGCAGGTGCCCGACCGCGACGTCGCGGGCGTCGACGTAGCTCAGGCCACCGGGCACGGTGAAGCGCAGCCGCCCCCGCAGGTACTCCTCGACCGGCCAGGACGAGACGCGGTGCACGTCGCCGGGGCCGATGGCGAAGCCGGGGTTGGTGATGACCACATTGAGGCCCGCGGCCGCCGCCGCGAGCGCCGCCTGCTCGCCCGCCGCCTTGGTGCGGCCATAGCGGAAGTCTCCTCGGCCGTCGTCGCCGTCGATCAGCCAGGCGCCCTCGTCACGCGGGTACCCCGGCCCGCCGGCCGGGCCGATCGCGGACACCGAAGAGGTGAAGACGACCCGCTCGACGCCCGCACGGGCGCACAGGTCGAGCACGGTGCGCGCGCCGTCGACGTTGACCGCCTGCAGGCGCGCCTCGTCGGAGGCGCGGTGGCCGACCACGCCCGCCATGTGGAACAAGCGCGTGACCCCGTCGAGCGCCCGCTTCACCGACTCGGGGTCGAGCACGTCGCCCTCGACAATCTCCGCGCCGAGGCCGTCCAGGCGCGCCGCGGCCGCACGCGATCGCACGAGCGCCCGCACCTCCCGGTCGCGACTGCGGAGCTCGCGCACAAGCTCGGTGCCGAGATAGCCGCTCGCGCCGGTGACCAGGGTGCGCATCGCAAGAGAGCCTACCGCGTGATCGCAGGCGGTAGACTCCTGCCCCGGGGCCGACGTAGCTCAGCTGGCAGAGCACCGCTCTCGTAAAGCGGGGGTCGAGGGTTCGAGTCCCTCCGTCGGCTCTCTCTCGCCCTGCGACCGCGCGCCAAACTCGGCCGATGATCGCGATCGCGTGACCGGAGGGGTAGCGAACTTCCGCGAAGCTTGTACGCTGGATGTACGTCACCGATCCGAGACAGATTCTGGGCGATTCGGTGCAGTCACAATCTACGACACCCCAAGGGCTCGACACGAAAGGGCCGTCCTCCCCCGAGGCAGCTCTTCCCGCGATTGGTATTCGCACGAGCCACCCCAACCCAAAGGCATCCCCGTGCGCAGACTCCGAAGAGAGAGTGGCCAGACGCTACCCCTGATCGTGCTTTTCATGTTGAGCATTCTCGGCATAGCCGGTCTTACAATTGATGCAGGCAGTTTGCTCCAGACCAAGCAAACCACTCAGGCTCATGCGGATGCGGCAGCGCTGGCAGGGGCACAGGGTATCGTCGACGGCCAGTGGTCAACCGACGCGGCGCACAACTTCGCCGTCAACAACAAGACCACCGAGTCCGCCAGCTACTCGCTGACAACGTACCTTGCGACAAACGACTCGGTCACCGCCACGGTCGTCTACAAAGCACCCACCTACTTCATGAGGATGTTCGGCTTCACGTCTGTAAATGAGCAGTCGGTTGCCCGGGCGACGGTTCAAAGCGTCCACTCATTCAGCGGGTCCAAGATGCCGTTCGGGCTCTTCAACAACTGCGTTCCTCCGACCGGCCAGACGGTGGTCATCTATGGCGGCGCGAGTTGCGGATCGTCTTCCTCGAACGTGGGCTCGTTCCAGCTGCCGGCCGCCGGGCAGACGGCTGGATCATGCGACTCCAAGGGTGTTCCAAGCTACACGCCGGTCGGAAACGGCAACGAGTTCGACAAGATCATGAACGGAACGGTTGCGACCGGAGACGTGCTCGTCGGTGGATGCCTCGCCCAGACGCAGACGGGCAAGGGTAGCGGTCCCGGCAACGACCTGCTCGCCGACTACCCCGATACGTCACTTTGGCCTCTGGCCGTCCTGATCCCGGTTGTGCAGCAGGTCGCCGGTCAAGGCACCAAGGGCCCATACACCGTGACGGCGTTCGAGTGGATCAGCATCACCGGGTGTTCGGGCGGCACCGGCCCGGTCTCGTGTAGCGGAGTGAGCGGCAAAGAGATCGACGGCATAGTACTCGGGGTCTACGACGGAACATCCTCCGCCGGGATCGTGACCGGCCCGTACATCCCAGGCTATGCAAACAGCCTTGGCCTAACGCAGTGAAAGGGAACGGAATGAAAGTCTGCGCGAACGACAACTGCAGCGCGACCGTATGGGACGACGACCAGATCTATTGCTCAGGTTCCTGCCAGATCTTGCATCATCGCAACATGTCCGAGGCGAATTCCGGCGTCGCGAAGCGCGGTGCGATCGAGGGCGGGCTTCGGCAGCGGCTGGGCCTCCCGGCGCTCGATTCGTCGGTCCGAATCGAATAGGGACGGTCGACCGCGCGCTAGATCTGCCAGTGGCCGTCGGTGATGAGCGCCCGAGTCCGGCCCTTGGCCAGCGTCGCGGTGACATTGAAGTCGGGTGTCCCGAGCATCACGTCGAGGTGGAACTGCGCCCGGTTGACGCCGCGGTTCTGGCCGCTTTGCCGGGTGACCCCGAATCCGGCGCCAAACGCGATGTGGACGGCTGCGTTCTCGTCCAACAGGGTGTTGTAGTAGAGCCGCCGCTTCGCGCCGATACGCGACGTGGCATCGACCAGCGCCACCTCGCCGAGCCTTCTGGCGTTGGGCTCGGAGTCGAGGAACGCCGCGAGGAATTTGCGGTCGGCCTCGCGCTTGCACGAGAGCCGCACGAGGCGCCCGCTGCGGAACTCGCCGCCGATGTCTTCGATCACCCGACCCTGGAACGAGAGCGGCATCGAGCAGCGAAACGTGCCATCGGCAACGCCGGCCGTCGGGCTCGTGAACACCTCCTCGGTGGGAATGTTCGGGCAGATGGCCCGGCCGCGAATGGTCTGGCCGCCTCCGATCCATAGCGTGCCCGGGGAGAGCCCGATCTCGAGGCTGGTGGCCGGGCCCTCGAGGCGCACCCTGGTTGCCCCGAGCTGAGAGAGCTTCTTGGCCCGGCGCCGCATCGCCGCAGCGTGGGCGTCCCACCCGGCGTGTCCGGCAGGGTCTTTCGGCCCAAGCCGGCAGAACTCGAGCAGGTCGCGCGCAAGCCGGCGCTGTGCCCTTGACTCCTCGAGATCCGGGAAGGCCTGAGCCGCCCAGTGTGGCGTCGGCCATGCACACCCGGTCCAGCGCACGTGCCCGTTCAACATCGCCTTCACGAACCAGTGCAGCTTCTGCGCCGGCCGCTGCATCTCCAGTGCCACGAGACTCGGATCCAGCCCGTCGAACACGCCCGGATCGGACTCGCCGATGGTTCCGATCGTCGCCCCGTCGGGACGCAGAAGCGCGCGGTAGTGAGCGGTCGCCCCGGGGGGCAACTCCCCCAGTGACGCCTCCTGGCCGTAGCGGATGCGCGCCGCCTGCACGCGCGGATCCGCATACCGGACATCCATGACGGCCGCGCCCGCCCGGTACCCCGCCTCCGCCAGCGCCACCGCGAGCACCCGATGGCCGATGGGCGAGACAACATCGACCTTGTCGCCGTCCGCCACCCCGACACCGGCCGAGACGATGCAGTCGGCGTAACGGGCAAGGTTGCGACCGAACGGGTTCTCAACCACGGCCGGACCCTAGCCACGATCCCATCGGCGTGCCACCGGTGATCGCACGCGAAGGCCGCCGGCTCGGCTCTAAGCCGGCGGCCCTCGGGGTCTGGACCGCCAGGGCTCCGATACCCATAGGGGCGGTGACGAGACCCTACGCTGGCGCGCCCTCGGCGACAATGGGCGAAAACCCCCAAAAGCGGTCATCTCCAGCCACTTCTGCCCCGTTGACATTGACTGGAGCGACTGTAGCCTGGGAATGTCTGGAGGGGTATGTCTGACAAGCCTCGGCATTGGCTCGTAGCAGTCCTGGTTGCTGGGTCGCTCGCGCGTCTTGCCATCGGCGTGGGCGAGGCGGCCGCCTCAGACCACTCCGGCAGCGGCTATCACCCGCGCCCCAATCACTTCGGCGTGGTGGTGACCGCCCACGAGATCTTCGTGAGCTGGCTGAAGCCGGCCGGGGCCGACTCGGGGACGGTCGTCGTGCGCCGGGGACAGCCGACATGTCCGCGCACCCCCGACCAGGGAACGACCCCCACGCGAGACTCGCCGGTGCACGTGATCGACCAGTCGGTCACCCCCGGGCAGGCGTACTGCTACACCGTCTTTCTCGAGAGCAGCGACGGCTCGGTCACGACCGTGGGTAGCACCGGAGTGGTGTCGGTGCCCAACGTGAGCTCGGTGCCGCCGCCCGGCGCCCGGGCGCCCGCCCCGATCATGTCGGCGTCGTCGAGCGGCTTCGACACGAAGCTTGCAAAGAAGGTGGGTGCCGGCGTGGTCGCGGCGCTCGCGGGCCTGCTCGTCGTCTTCCTGCTTTTCCGAGCCTCTCGCCGCGTGTCCCACAGCAGGGTGGTGATCCGACCGGGGGTGCGCGAGTCGATCGTCGGCCGCAACTCGTCTGCCCTGGTCGTCCCGACGATGATCGCGCTCGGGTGGATCGTCGTCGTCATCGCGTTCGTGGTGCTGCGCTAGATGACCGATGACGCACTCACCCGCGGGCTGACCCAGCGCCGGCTGTCGCGTCGGCAGTTGCTCACGCGGGCGGGCGCGGCCGCGGGCGCGCTCTCGGCCGCCTCCCTCCTGGCCGGCTGCGGCGCCACCGCGACGCCGCTTGCGGTCGGGGTCGAGGAATGGTGGCGGAAGCAGAAGGCCACGGGCCGGCTCGTGTTCGCCAACTGGCCGCTCTACATCGACTACTCGAACTGGGTCAAGGATCACCCCACCCTGGCCGCGTTCTCGCGCAACACCGGCATCCAGGTCACCTACGAAGAGGTGATCGAGGGCAACGAGCCGTTCTTCGAGAAGATCGCGCCGCGGCTCAAGGCGGGCCGTCCGCTCGGCTACGACCTGATCGTCCTGACGAACGGGTGGCAGCTCAGCCAGCTGATCCAGAACAAGTGGGTGATCCCGCTCGACCACTCGCTGCTGCCGAACTTCCACAGCTACGCCTCGTCGATCGCCAAGAACCCGATCTACGACCCGGGCAACCGCCACACCATCCCGTGGCAGTCCGGGTTCACGGGGATCGCCTACAACACGAACAAGATCACGCGCCCCATCACGAGCGTCAAGGACCTCTGGGACCCCGCATTTCGCGGCCGGGTCGGGATGATGAGCGACAACACCGACCTGGGCACGGCGGGCATGCTCTACCTCGGGATCGACCCCGCCAACTCCACCGAGGACGAGTGGCGCCGTGCCGCAGAGGTGCTGACGACCCAGCGCGACCAGGCGCGCGGCTACTTCGACCAGCGCTACATCGACGCCCTCGAGAGCGGCGAGACGTGGATCAGCCAGGCCTGGTCGGGCGACATCTTCCAGGCCAACGCCTACGGCCACCCCGAACTCAAGTTCATCGTGCCCGAAGAGGGCGTCATGCACTGGACCGACAACATGGTGATCCCGATGAACGCGGCCGACCCGCTGAGCGCGATCACGTGGATGAACTACTACTACCAGCCGAACGTCGCGGCGAGGGTCGCCGAGACCGTTGCCTACATCACGCCCGTCCCCGATGCGCGCGACATCCTGCTCAAGGTTGCCCCCGGGGTCGCGAAGAGCGCCCTCGTGTTCCCGACGGCGGAGATGACCGCCAAGGTGCGCAACTACCCGACGTTCAAGACGCGGCAGGAGTTCGACACCTGGAACGGGATCTTCAACCCGATCATCACCGGCTGAGCGCGGCCGCCGCACATACCTTGCCTGCGCAAGCTTCTGGGTAGACTCCGGTTTTTCCGGAGCAGAAGCTGAGCATCGTCCACCCCAATCCCCGGCAGAGCCCGAACGCAACCTTCGTCGCGCTGAGCGCCGGAGCGCTTGCCTACGTGCTCCTGCAGTCGCTTGTCGTCCCCGCGCTGCCGACCCTCCAGCTTGCGCTGCACACGTCGCAGAGCACGGTGTCCTGGATCCTGACGGCCTACCTTCTGAGCGCGTCGGTGGCGACTCCGGTGCTCGGCCGGCTGGGTGACATGTTCGGCAAGGAGCGGATGCTCGTCATCGTGTTGTGCGCGCTGACCGCGGGCTCGCTCGTCGCCGCGCTGACCAGCTCGATCACCGTCATGATCGCCGCCCGCGTGCTGCAGGGCCTGGGTGGCGCGGTGTTCCCGCTCGCCTTCGGCATCATCCGCGACGAGTTCCCGCGCGAGCGTGTGGCAGGCGCGATCGGCGGCGTCTCGACCATCCTTGGCGTCGGCGGGGGGCTCGGCATCGTCCTCGCCGGTCCGATCGTCGACCACCTCAACTATCACTGGCTGTTCTGGATCCCGCTCGTGATGACGGCGCTCGCGACGGTCGCGACGTTCTTCTGGGTGCCCGAGTCGCCGGTGAAGACGCCGGGGTCGGTCAACGTCGGTGCGGGCCTGCTCCTGTCGGGCTGGCTCGTCGCCCTGCTCCTGGGTGTGAGCGAGGGCTCGGCGTGGGGCTGGTCGTCCGCCCGCGTCCTGGGCCTGTTTGCGGCCTCCGTGGTCCTGTTCGCCGCCTGGGTGGTCGTGGAGCTGCGCTCGCGGGTGCCGCTCGTCGACGTGCGCCTCATGCGCACGCCGATCGTGTGGTGGACAAACATCTCGGCGCTCCTCTTCGGGTTCGGGATGTACTCGATGATGGTCGTGCTGCCGGAGTTCATGGAGGCGCCGCGACAGGCCGGCTACGGCTTCGCCGCGTCGGTCACCGGTGCGGGTGCGGCCCTGATCCCGGCCACGCTGGCGATGATCGTGATCGGGATGGTGATCGGGCCCATCACGGCCGCTATCGGCTCCAAGGTGCCGCTGGCGCTCGGCGGTGTCATCGGCGGCGCCGGCTTCGCGTTCCTGGCCGCCGCCCATTCCGCCACCTGGGAGGTGTACGTCGCCACGGCGTTCGCCGGTGTCGGCATGGGGCTCGCGTTCTCGGCCATGACGAACCTGATCGTGGAGGCGGTGCCGAGCACGCAGACCGGCGTCGCCACGGGCATGAACGCCAACATCCGCACCGTGGGCGGAGCGATCGGGAGCCAGGTCGTCGTCAGCGTGATCACGTCGGGCGTCGCCGCCGGCGTGCTGCCGCGCGAGCGCGGATACGTCCTGAGCTTCCTCATCATGGCGGTCGGCATGGTGGCCGCCGGGATGGCGGCGCTGCTCGTGCCCGGCGCGGTGAAGCGTGCCCGCGTCGCCGACGGGCCGGCGCGGGCCGACGCCGCCGCGCCGGTGGTCGAGCAGGTTTAGCCCGACGCCGGCCGCGCGGTCCCGGGCGGCTCCGTTGCACAGACGTCACAGGTTTCGTCCGGGGACTGTCCCCGGCCTGCGTGCGGTCTACGCGACCGGCGAGCTGTGATCCAGCGGGCCGACGAGATACGTGGCCTGCGTCCCGATCACCGCCAGCACCTCGATCTCGCGCCCGGCGGCGTTCGAGTCGGCCCACCGCAGCACCTCGTGCACGTCAGCCGCCCCCGTCAGCTCGTACTCGTGCGACCGACGGCGCCCGTCGCTCCAAAAGTAGACGTGGTAGATCGCCGGATGCTCGGACTCGATGAACCTCGGATCAACGGGGTTCGCATCCATAGACCAGGCAGGCTATCCAGTTCGCCGCGCTCCAACCGGGGACAGTCCCCCACCGATCGCCGTTACACCGGCGTCACAGGTTTCGACCGGGGACTGTCCCCGGTTTCGGCTCGCCGGGCGGCTGGCGGTAAGATCGGGCCATGCATTCTTCCTACGCGCTCTCCGCCGAAGACTTCTCCGTCGAACGCAACGGCAGCAGCGAGCAGCTGTCCGCCCTGTGGCCGGGCGGCTGGCAGCCCACCGACCGGCTCGGCGTCCTGCTCGCAAATCCGATGGACGCGGTTGGCTGCTCGAACCTGATCTGCGGCACCATCACGCTGTTCTACGACCAGCTCCGGGTGACCAGGGGCACGGGCAACTTCTTCCGCTACTCCGACGTGTACCTGTTCGGGGTCGGCTGCGAGCCGGGCGACTTCAACCAGCTCGACGTGTGGCCGCTGCACAAGTTCGTCTCGATCCTCCAGCCCTCCGCGGAGGCCGTCATCGAGACCATGAACGACCGCCGCATCACGCTTCTGGCCGTGCCCGAGACGGGCGCCCGCTGCCGTGGCGAGGTCGTGCTCTCGACCTGGAACACGTTCCTCGACCAGGTGCGGGCGGTGCTGCTCTACTCGTCCCGCACCGGCCGCGCCCACGACGCCGACGTGTCGCTCGTGGGAAACAAGGTCGTCGAGAGCTACGTCGAGCAGGCGATCTTCACGACGCCCGGTCTCGACGCCGGCTACCAGGCCCGCCTGCGGCGGCTGCGGCGCAACATCGACCGCGAAGAGAAGCAGTCGGTGGAGTCGTACCGCACGATCGCCGGCCCGGCCCAGCTGCGCGGGTTGGTCGGCGTCACCCAGGTGCTGCCGCCCGGCCACCAGGAGCTCTCCCGGCGGGCGACGCCGACCGTGATCATGCCCGTCGAGGTGCCGATGCCGCCGATCGAGGCGTCATCTGCCCCTTTTGACCTCGGCGCCGCTGCCACCCTCGGGCTGAGCGAGCCCGCTCCCGCCCCGCCGGCGCCGTCCACGGAGGGGCTCCAGAAGACCGCGTTTGACCGCGTCCAGCGCCGCCTCGGCGGGACGTTCACCGAGTGGGAGGGCTGGGACTGGATCAGCGAGTTCGGCGACCCGGTCGCCGAGCACCACGCCGTGCGTGAGTCGGTCGGGATCTGGGACGAGAGCCCGCTTCGGAAGTGGTCGTTTCGCGGCGCCGACGGGCTTCGCGCCGCCGATCGCATCTTCACGGCCAACATGGCGGCGCTCGAGGTCGGCCAGTGCCGCTACGGCCCGTTCTGCGACGAGCAGGGCCGGATGCTCGGCGACGGGGTCGTCTACCGCGGCGAGACCGACGAGGACGTCCTGGTCGTGACGGCGCTCGACACCGACGTCGATCACTTCAGGCGCGTCACCAGCGACCTTGATCTCGAGATCGTGGAGCGCACCTTCGACATGCCGCACCTGCAGGTGCAGGGGCCGCGGTCGCGCGAGCTCCTGGCCGGGCTGACCGAGGCCGACATCGCGTCGCTGCGCTACTTCCGCTTCTTCCCCCACCCGATCACGGTTGCCGGCGTCGACGGCTGCTGGGTGTCTCGCACCGGCTACTCGGGCGAGCTCGGCTTCGAGATCTTCTGCCCGCCGGCGGAGGGAGCCGAGCGGGTGTGGCAGGGGCTGCTCGACGCGGGCGCCGATATCGGCATCCGCCCCTACGGGCTCGCTGCCGTCGAGTCGCTGCGCATCGAGGCCGGCCTGATCTTCCTGGGCTACGACTACTTCCAGGGCGTCACGAGCCCGTTCCACATGAACCTCGAGCGCATGATCAAGCTGGACAAGCCGGAGTTCGTCGGCCGCGACGCCCTCGTGCGCGAGCACGAGGCGGGCATCACCCATCGCATGGCGACGCTCGTGATCGCCGGCGACGAGGCTCCCGAATACAACACGCCGGTCGTGCGCAACGGCCGTCACGTCGGCAAGCTGACCTCGCCGTCGGCCGGACGATCGCCCACCGTCGAGCGCCTGATCGCGATGGCCTGCATCGAGGTCGACCTGACCGCGCCCGGCACCCAGGTCGAGGTCGTCATGGGCGACGGTCGCGCCGTGCCGGCGATCGTCGACCGGTACCCGATCTACGACCCGGAGAAGACGCGGCCGCGGGCGTAGCGGACGCCCCCGTCGGCATCCTGGCCGAGGGCTGGGAGGGGCTGCTCGTGGCCGACCAGGTGCAGCGGCTGCTGCCCCGCGAGGACGTGGTGGTGCTGGCCGATCATGCCTACGCGCCCTACGCCGGGCGGCCCGGGGCGGTCGTCTGCGACCGGGTCGGGCACATGGTCGAGGCGTTGCGCGGGCAGTACGGCTGCAAGCTCGTGGTGCTCGCGTCGCTGCAGGCCACGCTCGACTCGGGCGCCGCGGTGGGTGCGGTCGGCATGACCCTCGCACCGGCGGTTGCGCGCGCGGCCGCGGCGACGGGGGGCGTCGTGGGCGTGTGGGTGGCGCCGGGGAGCGTGCGGGGACCGCAGCTGCGGGCCGAGCTGCGCCGGGCCCGGTGGCGCGGGCAGCCGGTCGCGACGCCCGAGGAGGCGGCGGTCGGGCCGGCCGAGCTGGCCGAGGTGTGCGCCACCCGGGTGCGCGGCGCGCTCCGTCGCAGCGGCCTCGCGGCGGTGCGCAAGCGGCCCGGGCGGCGGATGCTCGTGAGCACGGCGCCGGCGGCGGCCGGGCCGCCTGCGGCGTCCTGACCGGCCGATAGTCTGGCTCGGTGCCCACGCAACAGGCTCTGTACGCCGACCTGGCCGGGAGGAGCTTCGACCCGGAGCTCTCATGGTCCGAGGACGACCTGCCGGAGCGCATGCGCACCAAGCATGTGCACCGGCTGCACCCCTACCTCGGCAAGTTCGTGCCCCAGCTCGTCGAGACGTTCCTGCGCCGGCACTTCCGCCCGGGGCAGCGCATCCTCGATCCCTTCGCGGGCAGCGGCACGACCCTGGTGGAGTGCTCGACGTACGGTGCGCACAGCGTCGGCGTGGACGTATCGGCGTTCAACGTGCTGCTCTCACGCGTGAAGACCGGGCGCTATGACCCGCCCGCTGTCGAGGCCGACCTGACCGGTGTCCTGAGCTCGGCGGCGGACGGTGCCGGCGACCCCGCAGGCGTGCCCGCGGGCGACTATCTGCGGGCCTGGTACCACCCCGATGCGCTCGGCCAGCTGCTGCGTTACCGCGGCGCCCTGCGCGGCTGCTCGGCCCACGCCGACCTCGGTCAGGTCGTGCTCAGCCGGGCGGCCAGGTCGGCGCGGCTGACGACGCACTTCGAGCTCGACTTCCCGCGCACGCCCCAGACCGAGCCCTACACGTGCCGCAAGCACTCGCGCGTGTGTGCGCCGACGCACGATGCCGGCAAGTTCCTGCGCCGTTACACGGTGGACACGATCCGCCGCATCGGCGAGTACGCCGCGCTGCGGGCCGACGTGCGCGTGGACGTGATCCACGGCGACGCCAGGTCGATCGACTACGGCGTCGGTCTCGACGGGTTGATCACGTCGCCGCCCTACCCGGGCCGGATCGACTACCACGAGCAGCACCGCTACGCGTTCGAGCTTCTGGGCCTGGACGAGCGGCGGGCCGAGGAGATAGGCGCCCCGTGGCGTGGCACGAGCCGGACCGCGATCGACGCCTACGTCGACGACATGACCGCCGTGTTCGCAACCGCCCGTCAGTACCTGACGCCGGCCGCGACGGTGGTGCTGGTGGTGGACGACTCGCGCGACCTCTTCGGCCGGATCCTCGCCGCCGCGGGCCTGCGTATCCGCGAGCAGCGCGTGCGCCACGTCAACCGCCGCACGGGCCGCCGGGCGGGCGAGTTCTTCGAGCAGGTCATCGTCGCTGAGGCCTAGAGGCGTTCGCGTGACCGGCGGGCGCGGCGCCGCAGCCGGTGCAACGTGAGCACCGGGCGGCGAGGGCCGGCCCGGCGCGGCTCCGGCC
>DATCPV010000322.1:0-2405 GCA_036569885.1 Gaiellales bacterium
CCTCTACGACGTGCAGTACGCCGACCTTGCGGCCCCGCGCGGCCCGCGGTCGCCTCCGCAGCCGGGCCGACGGCCGGTTCTGGTTCTGGTCGGTGCTCCCCGTCGCCTATCCGATCCCCGCCGACGGCCCGGTGGGTGAGCTGCTGCACGCCGGCGGGCGTGGCCCGATGCGCCCGGCGCACGTCCACTTCCGCGTGACCGCCCCGGGTTACCGGACGCTGATCACCCATGTGTTCGCGGCCGGAGACGAGCACCTCGACGCCGACGCGGTGTTCGGCGTGAAGACCGCGCTGATCGCGCCGTTCCCCCGCCACGCCCCGGGCACGGCGCCCGACGGCCGGACGCTGGACGTGCCCTACCACACGCTCGAGTACGACCTCGTGCTGGCGCCCGGCCAAGCCGACCCTGGCGCAATCGTTTCCGACAGGTAACATTGGCAACGCGCTCGTCGGGCGCCGCTCACAGGTGAAGCTCGCCCTCCTCATCGCCGTCGGATACCTCCTCGGAAGCATTCCGTGGGGCTTCTGGCTACCCCGGTGGTCGAAGGGCGTCGATATTCGGCTCCACGGCAGCGGCAACATGGGCGCCGCCAACGTCGCCCGGGCCGTCGGCACGCGATGGGCGATCGCGGTTGCGCTCCTCGACATCGGCAAGGGCACCGCGGCGGCGCTCGTCGGACTCACGGTGGCGGGATCGCTGGGTGCTGTCGTCGCCGGCGCCGCGGCAATGGTGGGCCATTACCGGCCCGTGTTCCTGGGCTTTGCCCGCGGCGGCAAGGCGGTTGCCACCGGCCTGGGCGCCGCGCTGGCGGTCGCACCGCTCGCCGCGGTGTGCGTGGCCGGGATCTGGGGGACGCTGTTCATCGCCACCCGCTATTCGAGCATCGCGTCGCTGGTGAGCTGCGTCGCGATGCCGCTCCTCGCCCTCACCTTCGGTGCGACGACCCCGGTGCTCGTGTTCCTGACGGCCGCCTGCACCGCGGTGATCGTCTTTCACCGCAAGAACGTCGGCCGGCTGCTGCGCGGCACCGAGAATCGCTTCGGGTTCTCGCGCCTGCCCTGGCACTGGGGTGGCCGCCGCGCCCCCGACACGCCGCAGAGCTAGCTCAGGACAGGCCGTAGGCGCGGTGGAGCAGCTCGAGCGGGTGCACGCTCGGGATCCCGGTCGCCTTGGAGATGTGCCAGCGGCAGGTCTCGGAGTCACAGGCGGTGCAGTCGGCACCGGCCGCGGCGATGTCTGCGAAGAGCGGCGCCCCAACCGCCATCGCGATCGCGTACTTCTCCTTCTTCAACCCGTAGGTGCCGGCCACGCCACAGCACTCGCGATCGACCTCGATCACCTTGAGCTCGGGGATGAGCGCCAGGAGGTCGAGGGCGGGCTTGCCGAAGCCATGGCCGCGGCCCTGGCACGGCTGGTGGTAGGGAACGCGCAGCCGCAGTGGCCCGAAGTCGGTGCGCAGCTCGGCGGCGTCGTGCAGGTCGCGCAGGAGCTCGCAGATGTCGAACGTCCGCGCCCCGACCAGCGCCAGATCCTCGTCGTCGATGCCGAGGATCTCCCGCGCCTCGCGCTTCAGCATCAGCCCGCAGCTGGTGGAGTTGGCGACGATCATGTGCCCCTCGCGAGCGTACGGCGCCAGCCGCCCGACAAGCGCGCGGGTGCGTTCGCGGGCCGGCTCGAAGGCGCCGTTGGACTGCAGCGGCAGCCCGCAGCAGCCCTGGGGTGGCACGATCACCTCGAAGCCGTTGTGCTCGAGCACGGCGACCGCCATCCGGGCGACGCTCGGCTCGTTGTAGTTGGCCGCACAGCCGTGGAAATAGACGACGGTGCGGGTCGCGCCTGTGGGCGCTTGGTGCCGCCCGGCCCATTTCTGGAAGGTGCTGGACGCGAAGTTCGGCAGCGCCGCGTCGCGGTGGATGCCGAGCGTGCCCTCGAGGACACGCCGGGCCGGGCGAGTGCGCATCGCCGCGTTTGCGAGCGGGGCCACCGGCCGCGTCATCCGGCCGAGCACGTCGGGGCGGGCGATCAGCCGGTCGCGGACCGACATCCCCTTCGCGGCCTTCATCTCGGCCCGGGCACGGGCGTTGATCTCGGCGATGTCGACCCCCTGCGGGCACACCTGGGTGCAGATCCCGCAGCCCGAGCAGTAGTCGAGCGAGGCGTCCACGCTGACACCGGGGTGGCGGTAGCGCTCGCTCTGCGGCCCCGCGTACTTCGGGCCCGGGAAGAGGGGAGTCGCGGCCGCGACCGGGCAGAACGTCTCGCACACCGTGCACTTGACGCAGGAGTCCAGCGAGCCACGAATGTCAACGGTCATGCGCCACGCTCCGAGAGTATCGCCTCGGCCGCGGCCAGGCCCGAGGCCAGCGCGATGCCGTTCCCGCTCAGCTCGCGCCACGGCACCGCGC
>DATCPV010000323.1:0-4921 GCA_036569885.1 Gaiellales bacterium
CATCGCTGATCCGGCAGCGCATCCGCACCATGTCGGCCAGCGCCCAGTAGGTCACGCCCTCGCCGTAGGAGAGGCAGCGGCCGCGGTGCCAGTAGACGATCTGGGCCAGACCGTCGAAGTACTTGTAGAACTCCCACACGAGCCGCGACTTGCCGATCCCGGCGATCCCCGTCACCGAGATGAGGTGCGCCCGCTGCTCCTCGGCGCTGGCATGGAACAGATCCTTGATCTGGCGCAACTCGCGGTCGCGGCCCACGAACGGCGCCTCCAGTCCCTCGGACTTGAGCGCGCCGCGGGCGCCGGAGACAACCCGCACTGCCCGCCACAGCGTGTGCAATCCCGACTTGCCCTTGAGCTCGTGCGTACCGGCGCTTTCGTACACGATCGTCGGCTCGGTCGTGCGCCGGGTCGTCTCGCCGGCCAGCACCTGGCCAGGCTCCGCCAGCGACTGGATGCGCGCGGCGGTGTTGACGATGTCACCGGCCACCATGCCCTGGCCGTCGGCGCCGACGGTGACGGTGGCCTCACCGGTGAGCACACCCGCCCGCGCGCGCAGGTCGGCCACCCCGATCTCGTCACCGAGCGCCGACACGGCCGCGACCAGGTCGAGCGCCGCCCGAACGGCGCGCTCGGCGTCGTCCTCGGTCGCCACCGGCGTGCCCCAGACGGCCATCACCGCGTCGCCGATGAACTTCTCGACCGTGCCGCCGTAGAGCTCGATCAGCCGCCGCGACGTGTCAAAGTAGCGCGACAGGAGCTCGCGCACCTCGTCGGAGTCCCGCCCCTCCGAGAGCGTGGTGAACCCCACCAGGTCGGCAAACAGCACCGAGACCAGTCGCCGCTCGGACACCGCCGCGACCCGGCCCTCCGCGGCGGGCGGGGCCGGCGCCCTTGCTCCAAGCGCCGTCCCGCACTCGCCGCAGAACTTCGTGCCCGGCTCGATCGCCGAGCCGCATGCCGGACAGGCGGTCGAGAGCCCGGTCCCGCACTCGCCGCAGAACTTGCGGCCAGTGCTGTTATCGGTGCCGCACTGTGGACAGGTCACACCACAAGTCTACGGCCTCAATGCATCCCCCGGTGGGCATTATCGGCGGCACGCGCCAGCGCCTTCGCCGCACGGAAGAACTTCTGCGACTGGCCCTTGAACAGGCCGTTGGCGGTCAGCGCCTCGACGGCCGCCATCGCACCCGAGTGCTGCACCGTCGACGGCCGGATCACCGAGCACTTCGGCAGGCTCTTGTGAATGAAGTCGGTCGGCTCGGGCATGATCAGGTTCGTCTGGAAGAGCTCGCCGCCGAAGGGCGGTGAGTTCAGGTCGGGGAAGGTGACGCCGGTCTCCGGATCGGTCACGCCGGCCAGCGGCTGGGCGACCGCGTTTCCGGCCTTGTCGTGCCACACGGCGAAATGGTTCACCTCGACGCCGCCGATGCTGACCACGATCCGCAGCACCTCGAGGCTCGTGACCTTCAGGCTGAGCGTCGTGTACAGGCTCGAGCCGCCCTGCTCGATCATCGCGAAGTGGAACCCGGCCGTATTGGCGATCGCCTGCATGCGCCGCTGCTTGGCGTTGGTCGGTGGCACGGGCTGGGACATCCCCGGAGGCGTATCCGCGTCGCTCAGCGGGATCGCCGGCTCGTTCATGATGTTGACCGCCTGCGGGAAGGTCGCCCCGAAGTCGGGGTTCATCGGGCTGCGGTAGCGCGTGTACCAGCTCGTGTCGACGTTCAGGTTCTGGAGGTTGGTCAGGCGGCCGACCTGACGGGCGCCGGTGGCCCTGCTGCTCGGCAGGGTGCGGAACTCGTCCAGATTGACCGGCTCGGCGCCCTTGGAGCGCAGATAGGCGTTCAGAAAGGCGGCGTGGCTGGCCTCGTCGTCGGTGTTGTCCGAGATGTACTGCGGCATGTCACCGTCGAGGTTCTCGAGCGCGGCGATGTACGCCGGATTGCCCCCGTTGACCCCGCCGAGCTCGGCGTACTGCTGCCACAGGTCGGTCTCGAGGAGCTCGGCGGCGGCCAGGAAGCGCAGAATGGCCGCGTCGCCGCTCGAGATCCGGCCCGAGTCGGCGAATGCGTCGGCCGTCGAGAGTCCGCCGCCGGCAAGCGCGGTCGCGCCGACCGAGCCGACGCCCAGCAGGAAGCCCCGCCGGCCAATCACACGGTTCCAGTGCGACTGCAGGACGTCCGCCGACGGAGCATCCGTGGGAGTGGAAGGTGTCGATTCCATGTGCCCTCGCTTTGGTTGGTGCCGGACATCCGGCGTCCTCCGCGTACTGAGGCATGGGGCGGCCGGTTTGCACGGGTGTGAGGACTGTCACCACGGGCACGGTCCGGTGATCGCCGCCACATGGTGGCGCGGCGTCAGACCATCACAATCATTCGCCGGCGATGCTCAGGAGCCGGGCGGGGTGTAGCTCACGCCTCGCTTCGCGGCCTCGTCCATCTGCTCGGGCGTGAGCAGCGGAACGGTGGTGACGCGAGCGCCGCCCGCCGCCGCCACCCGCAGGCTGAGCGCCGCCGCGGCGGTGCCGTCGGGCAGGTCGCCCACCAGATAGGCGTCATCCTCGCCGAGGGCGTAGTGGAACGATTCCAGCGTCCCGCCGAGGCTTTCGAGCGCCTTTTGGATTGCGGCCCGTCGAGCGGTGCCTCCCTGGGCCAGGAGGCCTTCAGCGCCCGCCGTCGTGTATGAGACTCGCCAGAGGTACATGGCCATGCCGACTCCCTTCGGTCGTGGTCATCCCGGACGGTGGTGATCCGCGATGTACTTCTCGCCCTCGTCGCAGAAGAGCGTGACGATGACGCTCAGGTCAGGGCGTTCGCGGCGCAGGCGCTGCGCCGCCAGCATGTGGGCGCCCGAGCTCGGGCCGACGAAGATGCCGTGCTCGCGGGCCAGGCGCCGCATCTCGGTGATCGCATCGGCGCTCGACACGCTGACGACGTCGGTGATCTCTGCGCGGTGCCGCTCGATGATGCCGGGCACGAAGCCGTCGGCGATGCCCTCGATCGCATGCAGCGCGATCTCGCCACAGCAGATCGTGCGCGACTCGCCCGGCTCGAGGGCGACCACCAGCACGTCGGGGTTGACGGCCCGAAACGCCTGGCCCACCCCGACCAGCGTGCCACCCGTGCCGACGCCCGCCACCAGCGCGTCGGGAGGAGCCGGCAGCTGCTCGAGGATCTCGGCGCCGAGCCACTCCCGGTTCTCGGTCACGTTCCACTCGGAGTCGAACTGGCCGGGGTGGAAGTAGCCGGGCCGCTCGCCCAGGGTGCGGGCATGGTCGAGCGCCGCCGTCACGTGGAAGTCGCCGACGAGCAGGATGTCGGCGCCGTGCGCCCGCGAGATCGCGACCCGCTCGGGGCTCATCCCCTCGGGCATCACGACGAGCATGCGGTGGCCCTTGGCCGCCGCGACCAAGCTCATGGAGTTGCCGGTGTTCCCGCTCGACGCCTCGACGATCGTGTCGCCGGGCCGCAGCAGGCCCTCGCGCTCCGCGCGCTCGATCATGTACCTGGCCAGGCGCGCCTTCACCGATCCCGACGGGTTCAGGTGCTCGAGCTTGGCGTAGATGCCCTCGATCGCGAGCAGCGGCGTCCCGCCGATCGCCTCGACGACCGAGTGGGAGAGCGGCGGCGCCGCCCGATGCGAGTCGGTCTGGGCGCTCACCGACACACCGTACCAGTCACCCCTCCGACTGCACCTCGAGCGGCCGGCCCACGCCGGGGTGCGACCAATACAGCGGCGGAACCACCTGTGGGCGAGACGAGCAGCATCCCGAGCATTGCAACGACGAGGACTCGCAGGCGCATCGGCGGAGTGTCTCACCGGGCGGCGCGGCTGTCTACGGCCGCCTGTTCCGCCGCGCACCGCGGGTGTGACAACGGAAGTCGTGCCATTTGACACAGGTCGGTTGGAAGGGTAGATTCGGGCGCGTCTCGGCGGGCGACTCGGACTTCCGATGAGGACCTGGCTACGAAGCTCCCCAAACGCGCTTTGGTGGCTGGTGGTGCTCGTGCTCACGCTGACCACCGCCATCAGCCAGATCGACGGCGTGCTCGGGGCGATGCATCTGCCCAACGCGCCGTCGTACCGCGTCGCCGACATCTCGGGCTTCGGGCTCACGAGCAGGCATCTGTCGACCGACCGGCCGGTCGAGGTGGTCGACGTCTGGAGCAGTTTCGGCGCTCATGTGCCCAACGGCTCCGAGCACCTCACAGCGTGGAGCGGAGTTCTGACGTCGGTGCTGGCGGTCGACGGGGTGTTCATCGTCGTCTACCTCGCCCTGTTCTATGCGCTCCTCAGCAGGCTGCGGCCCCGACTCGAGACTGCAGGCGCGGGCGCCGGCGGGAAACCGGTGGCGGCGTTCCTCCACCGGCACGGCCGGTTGATGGTCGGCGTCGCGATCATCGGGGCGGCCGCCGACGTCATCGAAGACCTGCTGACCTGGTCACTCGCGATCACCGCAGGCTCCCATCCCATCGCGGCCTGGCTCTACTGGCCGTTGGTCGCCGCGTCGGCGGTCAAGGTCGCGGCCGCGCTCCTGGTCATCGTCTACCTGATTGCCGGCCTGGCGCAGGTGATTCAACTCCGCGGCGCTCATGCCGCAGTTCGGTCGCGAGTGGCCCGAGGCCTGCACGTGCTGCGAGGACAGGTCGTCTTCGTCACCGCACTTGCGATCGTCCTCTACCTGAGCGACCAGAGCAGCGACCTGCTCAGGCGCTGGCCCGGCCATCTCAACGAAGGCGTCCTCGGCGTTGTCGGCGTGCTGTGGTACGCGGTGGCGATGGTGGCCGCCGCTGTCAGTGAGGTTGGCGATCGCGAGCCAGACCGCGATGAGCGCGAACACCGGCGTGCGCCGGAAGCCGAACGCGACCAGGAGGCGCGGTGGCCGGAGAGCCTCCGAGGCCAGCGTGGCCGCGACCAGCAG
>DATCPV010000324.1:0-4708 GCA_036569885.1 Gaiellales bacterium
ACGAAGATCTCCGCGCTTGCGTCGGATGCGCTCACGAGTCCTCCTCTGGCATCGTCAATCCATGAAGGCGCCGCCGTTGACGGCGACGGCCTCCCCCGTCATGAACCCGGCGTCCGGACCAGCCAGGAAGGCCACCACCCGGGCGACGTCCTCCGGCTCCTCGATCCGGCCCAGCGGGGTGTCCGCCACCCATAGACGCTTCACCTCCTCGGGAGTGATTCCGCGAATCGCTGCCTCCCACTCGAGTTCCCGGTCCTGCATTGGCGTCGCGACGAACCCGGGGCAGACGCAGTTGACGAGGATCCCGTGCGGCGCCAGCTCGAACGCCATCGCCTGCGTCAGCCCCACCACCCCGAACTTCGAGGCGACGTAGTGGGCCAGGTATGGCACCCGGCCCTGCTTGCCCGCCATCGAGGCGGTGTTGACGATCCGCCCTCCGCGACCGAGCGCGATCATCGCCCGCGCGGCGGCCTGGCCGCAGACGAACGGCCCGCGCAGGTTCACGTTCAGGTTGTGGTCGTACTGGGCGCCGGTGACCTCGACGAACGGGGCCATCGACGAGACGCCGGCATTCGAGACCCACACGTCGAGCGCCCCGTGCCGCTGCACCACGGCCTCGGCGGTCTCGGTCGCCTGCCCGGCGTCGGTGACATCCAGTGGCCGCGACCACGTCTGAAGCTCCGACGCGACGGCCTCGGCCAGCGCCGGGTCGAGGTCGGTGACGACGACCGTCATGCCGCGGGCCGCCAGCTCGCGCGCGATCGCCCGGCCGATCCCCGAACCGGCGCCGGTCACGACGGCGATCTGCTCGTTGCTCATGCCGCCTCCTCCCGTGCAAGGCGATGGACCAGCGGCGAGACCGCCGGCCACAGCTCGCGGTAGACCGAGTAGTTGCGTGCGTACGCAGCCCGTGCGGCCGGCTCTGCGGTCGGCTCGATCGCCTCGCCCAGCTGCACCAGGTCGTGCATCGCATCCCAGCCGGCGACCACGCCGACCCCGATCCCGGCGGCGACGGCCGCGCCGAGCGAAGCCCCGGGATGGTCGAGCACCGGCCGCAGGCGCAGCTCGCAGATGTCGGCCACCACCTGCTTCCACAGGGCCGAACGGGCGCCGCCGTTGGAGACACGCGCATCCTGCACCTCGATGCCGATCTCGTCCAGGACGTCCAGGTGCTGGCGAAAGCCGTAGCCCGTCGCCTCGAGGCAGGCCCGGAACAGGTGGCCGCGGGTGTGGCCCAGGTGCAGGCCGAGGAACACTCCGCGCGCATCGGCGTCGTGGATCGGGCTCTTCTCGCCCAGCAGGTACGGCAGGCAGACGAGGCCGCCCGCTCCCGCGCCGGCCTGCTCGGCCTCGGCATCGAGGATGTCGAACCCGGCGCCCCCCGCCAGCTCGCGCTGGAACCAGCGCAGGAGGGTCCCCGACGTCGCCATGCAGCCGTTCGGCATGAACCAGCCGGGCGCCGGGTGCCTGTCGAGATACAGGCGGCGGTCAATCACCGGCCCCGAGGCAACGGCCAGGATGTCGCCGGCGCCGCCCAGCTTGACCAGCAGCTGCCCGGGCCGCCGGAGGCCGGCCGCGTAGGCCGCCAGAACGTGGTCGGCGCCGCCGACGACGAGCGGCGTCCCCACTCGCAGCCCCGTCCGGGCGGCCGCTTCTGTGGACATCTGACCGACCACCTCGCCCGGCCGGTGCACCGGCACGAGCCGGCCGGCCGGCCAGTGCGCCGCCGCCAGCACCTCGGCGCACGGCCGTCCGTCGAGCAGGTAGAGGCCGCTCTCGAGCGCCCAGTTGTCCTCGACGTGCCTCCCGGCCCCGAGCCGCGCGAGCAGCCAGTCGTAGCCCCCGACCACCGCGGCGGTGGCGGCGAACGCCTCGGGCTCGTGCCGCTCGAGCCAGCGCAGCGTGGGGGCGACCGACTGCTGGGTCAGCGCCGATCCGGTCAGGGCCACCAGGTCGAGTGGCGAGAGCTCGGCGCGCAGGTCGTCGATCTCGGTTGTCGCCCGGGCGTCGTTCTGCAGGATCGCCGAGCGCAGCGGGCTCCCGGCCGCATCGACGCACACCACCGCGGGCACCATGCCGGTGGTGGCCACGGCGAGCACGTCGTCGGCGCGGGCACCGGCTTCGGCGAGCAGGGCGGGGATGATCGTGCAGACGTTCGACCACCACTCCGCCGGGTCGGCCTCGGCCCAGCCGGGCCGGGGCGATGCGAGTCCGTTCTGGGCCGAGCGGGTGGCCGCGATGCCGCCCCGCTCGCCGGTGCGGACGAGGGTCGCCTTGACCGCCGAGGATCCCAGGTCGATGCCGAGCAAAAGCCCCATCAGACGCTCCTCGCGGCCTCGACGAACCGGCGCGCGCGCTCGCCGTCGATCGGGTTCCAGGTGTGGCCGTTCACCTTCAGGTCGCTGCCGACGATGCAGCCGTCGGCGATCCGCAGGTGCTCGGCGATCGTCTCGGCCCGGGCGCCGGTGTTGAGCAGCACCGGGATCTCGGTGGGCACCGCGGTGCGCACGGCCGCGAGTGTGGATGCGTCGGGCTCCATCCCCGCCATCGGCCCGGAGACGAGGATCGCGTCGGGCACGCTCGACACGGCCACAGACCGGGCGGTGTCCGCTGCCGAGCGAGAGCCGATCGGGCTCGCGAACTCGGGGGTCACGTTCATCAGCACCGCGAGGTCGTCGCGGCGAAGCCGGCTGCGCTCGCGCAGCGTCTCGGCGGCGTCCGGCTGCAGGAGGCCCATGTCCGACTCCCATACCCCGGTGCAGACCTCGCGCATGAAGTGGGCCTCGGTGCCGACGGCCACCGCGAGCGCGCAGCGCGCGTCCCACAGGTAGTCGACGCCGAACGGGATCGTGCTCGGACGGCACTCGGTGACGATCCGGCTCATCACCGCGGCGGCCTCGAGCCCCGCGGAGAGCCGGTAGGGGCGGTCGTTCTCGTTGCAGAAGAGCACCCCGTCGAACCCCGCCTCGACGATCACCGCGACGTCCGCCGCGACCGCGTCGACCATGCGCGGGATCCCGCCGTCGGGGTCATACAGCGGCGTCCCGGGAAGCGCGGGCACGTGCGCCATGGCGATCAGGGGGCGGTCTATGCCGGCAAAGATCGTGCCCAGACGGCTCACGCTGCCACCTCGGCACGCAGGATCTCGACCCCGGCCTCGACCATCGCCGCGACCACCGGGTTGGCGGCCGGCGCGTCGGTGACGAGCACGTCGACGCCGCTCAAGGGGCAGACGTTCGCCAGCGCGACGCGGCCCAGCTTGGTCGCGTCCACCAGCGCCACCACCCGGCGGGCGCTGCGAATCGCCGCCCGCTTGACGCGCGTGTCATCGAGGCTGTACTCGGTCAGCCCCTCGGCCACGGCAACGCCGGCGACGCCGAGGAAGACGACGTCGCAGTTCAGCTCGCGGAAGGCGTCCTCGGCGCCCGGCCCCACCAGCGAGAGCTCGCCGGAGCGCAGCGTGCCTCCGGTGACGAGCACACGGATCCCGGGCTCGTCGCCGAGCTCGTAGGCCACCGGCAGCGACGGGGTGACGACGGTCAGGCCGTGCTTGCCGCGCAGCGCCCGCGCCAGCTCGAGCGTGGTGGTACCCACGTCGATGATGGCGGAGTCGCCCTCGCCGACGAGGGCGGCGGCGGCGCGGCCGATGGCCTCCTTGGCCGCCGGTGCGCGGGTCGCCCGCTCAACCCGGGGCGGCTCGTAGCTGCGTCCGGCCCGGCTGACGGCGCCGCCGTGCACGCGGATCAGGACGCCCGCCCCCTCGAGCGCCTCCAGGTCGCGGCGAACGGTCATCTCGGACACGTTCAGGTCGCGGGCGAGGTCGACCACGGCAACGTCGCCGCTCTCTGCGAGCCGCGACTCGATCGCCTGGCGGCGGCGATAGCCGTTCACGACCCGCGACTCTATGTGCGATTTCGTTCGCTGTCAACAAGATCTCTGCGAGATTCTGTTGACTTATGTGCGAATGCCCCTGCTTCGACTACCGCAAGAATTCGGCGAAACGCGCCTGGTGCACGGCGTCGACGATCGTGAAGTCACCGCCGGCGACGATGTGCCCAACATCGCTGCGCAAGGCCCACACGCCGTACAGGCTGTTCCCCTCCGGGTCCCACGGAAGCAGCGCCCCGCTGAGATCGGTGGCAAAGAACCGGTTCCGGGCGACCGGCTGAGTGCAGACCCACGGGTTGCCCCCGCCCTGGTTCGTCGCGCACGCGTTCAGGAAGTGGCCGCCTGCGAACACGATGTTCCCGCTCGTGCTGACGGCCTGCACGTCGCCGTCGGCGAACCGGTTCCAGCGCAAGGCCCCGCTGCCGGGATCGAACGAGTCGAGCTGACCGCCCTGGTGGCCGCCGACCGCGGCGTAGAGCGCACTCGAGCCGCCGAGCGCCAATGACCAGACCTGCCCGAGCGGGGCACTGGCCCATGTCCGGAGCGTCCCGAGCTTCTGCCCGACCGACGCCAGGTCGGTTCTGCTGACCGCGTCGATCCTCGTGAACTTGCCGCCGATGAAGACGCGCTTGAGGCTGGGCGCGTCGAGCAGGGCGTGCACGGCGCCGTTTGCGGTCACCCGCCACTTGGTGTCGAGGGCGCCGTTGCCGAGCGCGACCGCGCCCAGATTCGCCCGTGCCCTGCCGTCGACGGCCGAGAAGCTCCCGCCCACATAGAGCGTCGTCGCGGAGGCGGCGAGTGCGCCAACGGTGCCATTGAC
>DATCPV010000325.1:0-7728 GCA_036569885.1 Gaiellales bacterium
GCTCGACGCGGAGATGGCGACGCTCGCCGCATCGGCCCGGGTCGTCGGGGTGAGCGTGTGCTGCGGCAACCCGCGCCGCGATCCGGACGGCCGCGGGGCCCAGGCCTACGCGCGCGCCCTGCAGCCGCTCTGGCCATAGCGCTCCGCCCCAGGGATTCTCGCGCGCTCGGACGGCTGCAAATCGTCGCCTAGCTTTGTCCTCAGTCGCCCCGATATTCCCGATATCGGGTCTCCTTGCGTCCTCGCCATGCTCGATTTTCGCTCGCCCGAGCATCACGGAACCCCCGAGACGGAACACTAGACTCTCCCCCGCATGGGCGAGATCCGCATGATCGACGTCGGCGCAAAGCCGGTGACCAAGCGGCGGGCGGTGGCGCGGGCGCACGTTGTCATGCCCGAGCACGTTCGCCTGCGGCTCGAGGCCGGCACCCTGCCGAAGGGCGACGTGATGGCCGCGGCCCGGATCGCCGGGATCATGGCGGCCAAGCGCACACCCGACATCGTGCCGCTGTGCCATCCGCTGCCGCTGAGCATGGTCGAGGTCGATCCCACCCTGACCCCCGACGGGGTGCGCATCATCGCCGCGGCCGAGACGACCGCCCAGACGGGCGTCGAGATGGAGGCGCTGACGGCCGCCGTGGTGGCGGCGCTCACCGTCTACGACATGACCAAGGGCCTCGACCCGGCGATCTCGATCCGCGCCGCCGAGCTGATCGAGAAGTCTGGCGGCAAGAGCGGCCATTGGAGGCGTGAGGGCGGGTGATGGCGGCGGTGCTGACCGTCTCGGACGGCGTCGTCGCGGGCACCCGTGACGACCGCAGCGGCGACATCCTGGAGGAGCGCCTGCGCGGCGCGGGCTTCGAGCTCGCGGCGCGGCGCGTGGTCGCCGACGAGCGGGCCGAGATCGCCGCCGCGCTGCGCGACCTGGCCGCCGCCGCCGACCTGGTGATGAGCACGGGCGGAACGGGTTTTGCGCCCCGTGACGTCACCCCGGAGGCGACCGCCGAGGTGATCGAGCGGCCCACGCCCGGCCTGGACGAGCACATGCGGGCCGTGTCGATCGCCGTCTCGCCGCACGGGATGCTCTCGCGCGGACGCAGCGGCATCCGCGGCAGCTCCCTGATCGTGAACATGCCCGGCAGCCCCAAGGCGTGCGCCGAGCTCTTCGATGCCATCGCGCCCGCGCTCGACCATGGGCTGCGGCTGCTGCTCGACCTGCCGACGGCGCATTGAGCGCGACCGCCGTCTATGCGCGCAGGTTCGTGAGCCTGGTCAAGCTCGAGCACACGGTGTTCGCGCTGCCCTACGCCTACACCGGCGCCATCCTCGCCCTGGGCCGGGTGCCGTCGGCCCGGCAGGTGCTGTGGATCACGGTCGCGATGGCCGGTGCCCGCAGCCTCGCGATGGCGCTGAACCGGCTGATCGACGCCTCGATCGATGCGCGCAACCCGCGCACCGCCCGGCGCGAGATCCCCGCCGGGCTGCTCTCGCGCATGAACGTTGCGCTCTTTGCGGTCGGAGCGCTCATCGTGTTTCTCGTGGCCGTCTCGCAGCTCGCCCCAATCACCCGTGTCCTGTGGCCGATTCCGGTTCTGGGCTTCGTCCTCTACCCCTACCTGAAGCGGTTCACCTGGCTGTGTCACCTGTTCCTCGGCGCCGTCGACGGCCTCGCCCCGGTCGGCGGCTGGGTCGCCGTCACGAACCATGTCGACGCGACCCCGTTCCTGCTGGGGGGAGCGGTCGCGCTCTGGATCGGCGGCTTCGACATCATCTACGCCACCATGGACATCGAGATCGACCGCGCCCAGAGCCTGCACTCGATCCCGCGCCGGTTCGGGATCGCAAACGCCCTGCGCATCACGCGGGCTGCGCACCTCGCCTCGGTCGTGCTGCTCGTGTGGCTCGGCCTGGCGTGCGGCCTGGGGCCGCTCTACTACCTCGGCGTGGCGGTTGTCGCCGGCCTGCTCGCCTATGAGAACTCGATCGTCAGCGCCGACGACCTCTCGCGGGTGGACATGGCGTTCCTGACCATGAACGGCGTGATCGCGCTCGTGTTCCTGGCCGGGGTGCTCGCCGATGCCCTCGCCTGACGCCGTTGCCTGCAACGGCCTCGTGCGCCGCTTCGGCGAGCGGGCGGCGCTCGACGGGGTCGACCTGCACCTGGCGGGAGGAGAGTTTGTGCTCGTCACCGGGCCAAACGGCGCCGGCAAGACGACGCTCCTACGCGTGCTGGCCACCGTGATCCGGCCGACCGCGGGCGGCGTCGCGGTCGCCGGCCACGAGCTCCCGCGGGCGGCGACGAAGGCCCGGCCGCTGATCGGCTATGTCGGGCACGCCTCGCTCACCTACCCCGGCCTCACGGCGCGCGAGAACCTGGAGCTCTACGCCGCCCTGTACGGTGTTCCCGGCGAGCGGATCGACTCCGCTCTCGAGCGGGTGGGACTCGACGACCGCGGCCGCGACAGCGTGGCGGAGTTCTCGCGCGGGATGGCCCAGCGGCTCGCCGTGGCCCGGGCCGTGCTGCACGAACCGTCGCTGCTGCTCCTGGACGAGCCGACGGCGGGCCTTGACAGCGACGGCCGCGAGGTGCTGCGCGAGGTGCTCGCCGAGCCCGGGCGCACCGTGATCGTCTCGACCCACGAGCCGCCCTGGTTCGAGGGCCTCGCGACCGCGGAGGTGCGGCTCGCGGCCGGCCGGGTGGCGGCGTGAACCGGCGCGCCTTCACCGCGCTCGTGCGCAAGGACCTGCTGCTCGAGCTGCGCGGCAGCGAGGTGGTGCTGGGGATGCTGACGTTCGTGGTGGCCGCCTTCGTGCTGTTCCGGTTCGGCCTCGGCGGCGGCCGACCGGCGGGGGGCACGCGGGCGGCCACCGGCATGCTGTGGGTGGCGATCGTCTTCACTGCGATGCTCGGGCTGAGCCGCACGTTCGCCCACGAGCGTGAGCACGGCATCTGGGACGGGCTCCTGGCTGCGCCTGTCGACAGGGCGCTCCTGTGGCTGGCGCGGGCGTGCTCGACGTGCCTCTTCCTGATGGCCGTGCAGGTCGTCGCGCTGCCGGCGTTCTGGCTCTTTTTTCTGCAGAGCGGCCCGGCGCCGGACTACGTCGTGCTGGTCGCGGCCGTGGCGCTGGCCGATATCGGCATCGCGGCGCTGGGGACGCTGGTGGCGGGACTGGCCTCCGCCGGCCGCGCCCGCGAGGTGCTCCTGCCCGTGCTCTTCCTGCCGTTTGCGATCCCGCTTGTGCTGGGAGCCGTGAGCGCGACCACCGGGACGATTCCCCCGCAAACAAGCGGTTTACACACGGTTGAACGGCTGGGATACCTGGCTCTCTATGATACGGTGTTCGTGCTCTTCGGGTGGGGGCTCTTCGAGTTCGTGGTGGAGGATTAGCGCTGTGAATATAACCGCCGCCGCCCGCCTCGACCGCGCGTCCGTCGCGGCCCTGGTGGCGGCAGTTCTCATGCCTGTGGCACTCGGCCTGATCTTCTTCTATGTGCCGACGGCCAACGGCGACTACGGGCAGCGGATCTTCTACTTCCACGTCCCCATCGCGACCACCACCTATGCGCTGTTCGGGTGGGGCGCGCTGAACGCGGCCAGGTATCTGTGGACCGGCGACCTCACGCTCGACCTGCGCAGCTATGTGCCCATGCACCTCGGGGTCATCTTCGGCACGCTGACGCTCATCACCGGCTCGATCTGGGCCCGCTGGGAGTGGGGCACGTGGTGGTACTGGGGCAGCACCGAACTGAACACCTTCCTGATCATCTTCCTGTTCTACTGCGCCTACTTCATGCTCCGGTTCTCGGTCGAGCCGGGCGAGCGGCGCGCGCGCTACTCGGCGGTGTACGCGCTCCTGGGCGTCGGGCTGATCCCGATCTCGGTGCTGGCCGTGCACCTGGGCCAGGACGCGATCCATCCGATCACGTTCACCGATCGCGGCGCCAACATGGAGGGCAGCATGCTGTTCACGTTTCTGGTCGCCCTGGCCGCGATGCTCAGCCTGGCGGTGGCGATGTACCTGGTCGAGATCCGCGGCAAGCGCCTCGACGACCAGGTCGCGCGGCTGCGCCGGCTGGTGCAGGAGACGCGGTGATCAGCGAAACCGACATCCACTACGTCGCCGCCGTCTATGCACTGGCCTGGCTCGTCACCCTCGCCTACGTCGTCATACTCAACTCCAAGCTCGGCCGGCTCGAACGCGAGCTGGACGAGATCGCCGGGCTGCTGGAGGCAAAGACGGATGGATGAGGCGGATGTGACGGTCAATCTGGTGCTCGTCGGCACCAACCACCGCAGCGCGCCACTGCCGGTGCGCGAGCGGCTGGCGGCCCACGACCACGGCCACGACCTGGTCGACCACATCCTCGCCGCCGAGCCGGTCGCCGAGGCCGTCGGCCTGGCGACCTGCAACCGGTGCGAGCTCTACATGGTCGGCGGCAGTCCCGAGGCGATGCGCGAGGCCGCGGTGCAGCGCCTCGTGGAGCTGTCCGGGCACGACCGCACCCGGCTCGAGCCGATGCTCTACGTCCGCACCGGCGCGGAGGCCGCCGAGCACCTGTTCTCGGTCGCCGCGGGACTTGACTCGCTCGTGCCCGGCGAGGCCCAGATCTTGGCTCAGATCCGCGACGCCTACGCGAGCGCCTTCGAATGGGGCGCGACCGGGCCCGTGTCCAACCGCCTCTTCCACGTCGCCCTCGAGGCGGGCAAGCGCGTCCGCCACGAGACCGCGATCGGGTCGGGCGGGGCCTCGGTGGCATCGGTCGCCGCCGACGTCGCCGCCGAACGCCTGGGCGGGCTCCCCGGCGCCCGCGTGCTCGTGATCGGTGCCGGCCGGGTCGCCGAGCTGGTGGCGTCGAATCTGGCTGCACGCGGCGCTGGGCCGCTGCGGGTGGCCAACCGCGACTCGAGCCGGGCCGCGGCGCTGGCGGCACGTTTTGGCGGCACGGCGATCGCCTGGGACGAGCTGGGGGCGGCGGCGGACGACGCCGACGTCGTGGTCAGCTCGACGGCGGCCCCGGGCCACGTCATCCACGCCGGTGATCTGCGTCCCGGCCGGCCGCGGCTCCTGATCGACCTGGCGCTGCCCCGCGACATCGACCCGGCGGCGGCAGAGGTGGAGGGCACCTCTGTCGTCGACCTGGACATGCTCGAGGTTGCCGTGCGGCGAACGATCGCGCTGCGACGGGGCGAAAGCGGCCGGGCGCGGGCGATCGTCGCCGAGCAGGCGGCCGACTTCCGCGACTGGATGGCCGCCCTGCGCGTCGTGCCCGCGATCACCTCGCTGCGCGACCAGGCCGAGCGCATCCGCGTGGCCGAGCTCCGGCGGATGGAGCCGCGCTGGGATGCCCTCAGCCCGGCCGACCGCGAGCGCCTGGACGCCGTCACCCGCAGCATGTTGAACAAGCTGCTCCACCAGCCGACGGTGCGGCTGAAGCAGCTCGCCGCCGCCGACCAGTCGGCGCCGTACGCGGAGGCCATGACCGAGCTCTTCGGGCTCGCGGCACATCCGGCATCGCCGGAATGATCCGCCTGGGCACGCGGGGCAGCCTGCTGGCGATGGCGCAGGCGCAGCTCGTGGCCGATGGTCTCGCCGCCGCCGAGATCGTCCCGATCACGACCGCCGGGGATCGCGACCGTTCGAGCAGCTTCGATGCGATCGGCGACGGCCGCGGCGTGTTCACGCGCGAGATCGAGCGCGCGCTCGGCGACGGCCGCATTGACGCTGCCGTACACAGCGCCAAGGATCTGACGGGCGAGATGGCGGAGGGGCTCACCATCGCGGCGATGCTCGAGCGCGACGATCCGCGCGACGCGGTCTGCGGCCCGTTCGCGTCGCTCGCCGAGATCCCCGACGGCGCCCGGGTGGGAACATCGTCCGCCCGTCGCAGTGGGCTCCTGGCCGAACTGCGCCCCGGCCTGTGCGTCGTCCCGCTGCGCGGCAACGTGGACACCCGCCTTCGCAAGCTCGACGCCGGGGAGGCCGACGCGATCATCCTGGCCGCCGCGGGGCTGCGTCGGCTCGGACTGGACGTCCGAATCGCGTTCACCCTCGACCCGCAGGTGTTCGTGCCCGAGGCGGGTCAGGGCGCGATCGCGGTGCAGGTGCGCCGGGGCGAGGAGGAGCTGGTGGCTGCGCTCGACCATGGCCCGACCCGCGCGGCGGTCGAGGCCGAGCGCGCATGCGTCCAGAGCCTCGGCGGCGGCTGCACGGTGCCGGTGGCCGCGTACGCCTGGCACGAGGGCGGCGAGCTGCGGCTGCGGCGGTGGGTGGGACAATGACGGTGTACCTGGTCGGCGCCGGGCCCGGCGACCCGGGACTTCTGACCGTCCGCGGACGGGCGCTGATCGAGGCCTGCGACGCACTGGTCTACGACCGCCTGGTGGACGACCGGATCGTGGCCCTCGCCGGTGAGGGCTGCGAGCGCCACTACGCCGGCAAGCGCCCCGGCGAGCACTCCATGACCCAGGAAGACATCAACGCGCTGCTGCTGGAGCTGGGCGGCCGCCACGAGACGGTGGTGCGGCTGAAGGGCGGCGACCCGTTCATCTTCGGCCGCGGCGGCGAGGAGGCGCTTACACTGAGCGCCGCCGGGATCCCGTTCGAGGTCGTGCCCGGCGTGTCCTCGGCCTATGCCGTCCCGGCCTACGCGGGCATTCCTGTGACGCAGCGCGGCATGGCCGCCCAGGTGACGTTCGTGACCGGGCACGAGGATCCGGCCAAGCCGGAGAGCGACCTCGACTGGGCGTCGCTCGCGGCGACCCCCGGCACGCTCGTGTTCCTGATGGGCGTCGGCGCCCTCGATCACAACTCCCGGCGCCTGATCGAGCACGGCATGAGCCCCGACACCCCCGCCGCGGTGATCTCGGACGGCACCCGCCCGGGCCAGCGCACGGTGGTCGCGCCGCTCGCCGGAATCGCCGCCGCCGCGGCCGGGATGCGCCCCCCCGCCATCACCCTGGTCGGTGCCGTCGCCGCGCTCCACGAGCGGCTTAACTGGTTCGAACGCCGACCGCTGCACGGCCGCCGGGTGGTGGTCACCCGCGCCCGCGCCCAGGCCAGCGGCCTGGCCGCGCGGCTCGAGGTGCTGGGCGCCGAGGTGGTGCAGGCGCCGGCGATCAGGATCGAGCCGCTGCCGTTCGATCCACCTGACCTGGCCGCCTACGACACGGTCGTGGTGACGAGCGCGAACGCGGTCGACCTGCTGCTGCCCGCCGACGTGCGCCGCCTGCACGGCGTGACCGTGGCCGCGATCGGCCCGGCGACCGCCAAGGCGCTCGGCGCGTACGGCATCGTGGCCGACGTGGTGCCGGCCGAGGCGGTGTCCGAGGCACTGCTCGAGGCGCTCGGCGAGGTCGGCGGGCGGCGGGTGCTGGTGGCCACCGCCGCGGGCGCCCGCGAGGTCCTGCCCGACGGGCTGCGCGCCGGCGGAGCAGAGGTCGATGTCGTGCACCTCTACCGCACGATGCCCGAGGCCGTGAACGCCGAGGCGTTGAGGGCCGCAGACCTGGTCACGTTCACCTCGTCGTCGACCGTCTCGAGCCTCGCCGCCGGGCTGGGCGACGCCGGCCTTCACGGCGTGCGGGCCGCCTCGATCGGCCCGGTGACGAGCGCGGCGCTCCGCGAGCACGGCGTGGAGCCGCTGGCTGAGGCCGACCCGCACACCGTCGACGGCTTGGTTGCGGCGGTCGGACGGCTTCTGGCCGGCTCTCAGGCTCGGTAGAGTGG
>DATCPV010000326.1:0-3954 GCA_036569885.1 Gaiellales bacterium
GTTGAGACATGGCAGCAATTTCCAGGAAGCCGCGCCGCCGCCTCCGCCGCCGGGCCGGCTTTGCGGCCGCGCTCGAGCGCCTCGACGCCGCCGCTCTGCCCTCCCTGGCCGCCGACGCAACCCACAGCGAGGCCGCCGCCCGCGATCTCGGAGTCGAGGTCGAGCGGATCTGGGAGCGGCTCGCACAGGCCGACGCCGACCTGCTCCGTTACCAGGTGCGCGCTGCGGGGGTGGGCACGACCCTGATGCGCGCGACGCATTCGTGGATGGCCCGCCGGCGGGTGCGGGCAGCGACGGCACTCGGCGAACTCCGGCTGTCGGAGAGCGCCCGCGATCTCGATCACCTGCTGCACGACCGCGACCCGCGCGTGCGCCTGGCCGCCGCCCGCGCCCTGGGCCGGATCGCCACTCCCGAGGCCGCTCGCCTCCTGATCGCCGCGCTCGAGCAGGGCCTCCTGCCCGAGCAGCGGCTGGTGGAGGCCCTTGGGGCGCCGTGGGCGGCCGGAGCCGTCCTGCTCGCGTTCCGGGCGCCATTGACGGTCGCCATGCGGGTGCCGCTGGCAGATGCGCTCGGCCGGGCGCGCTCGCCCCAGGCCGTGGAGGCCTTCACGGCGGCGATGCCGGCCGCGGCGACGGAGCTTCGGATCAGGATCGTGCGCGCGCTGGCGCGGATCGGCTCGCCCGGCGCCGTCGAGGCCGTGCGCGGGGCGATGTCGGACCGCAACTGGCGGGTGCGCGCCCAGGCGGCCTGGTCGCTCGCCCGGATGGGCGACTCAACGGCGACCACGCTCCTCGAGCAGGGCCTGGCCGACGGTTCGCCGTGGGTGCGGGCCAACTGCACCGCCGCGCTGCGGCGGCTGGCTCAGGGCCCACCTAGTCGGCCCGCAGTGCCTCTTCGGTGATCGCCATGTCGTGGATGCGGTAGCCGCGTACGTCGGCCTCCGGCACCGCGAGCGAGACGATCACGTAGACCGCGTCGGGCCAGAAGGCCTGCTCGGCGTCGGTCCGCGACGGGTATGCCGGTGAGCTCGTGTGCGAGTGGTAGATGCCGACCAGGTCGAGCCCGGCGTCGTCGATCGCGTTCATGATCCGGATCTGGTCGCGGGCCTCGATGCGGTAGTAGTAGGGGCTCGGCTCGTCGGACTCCGCGGGGAAGAACCGCTCCACGCGCCCGTCTCGTCCCGCCAGGATCCCGCAGGCCTCGTTGGGGAGGCCGGCCCGTGCGTGCGCGATGATCTCGTCGCGCACCGCCGCGGGGATCACCACCAGACGCGCTCTTCCATCTCGCGCTCGAGTTGATCGGCGGGCTTCGTGTAGATGCCGGCCGAGAGGTACTTCGAGCCGCCGTCAGCGAACACCACGACGACGTTTCCGCCCTCCATGTCGGCCGCGACGCGGCGGGCGACCGCCAGGGCGGCGCCGGCCGAGACGCCGGCGAACACGCCCTCGAGTGAGAGCAGCTTGCGCAATGTCGAGACGGACTCGCCGTTTGACACGAGCACCTTGCGGTCGAGCTGGGCGATGTCCAGGATCGGCGGCGTGTAGCCATCCTCGAGGCTGCGAAGGCCCATCACCGGGTCGCCCTGCAGCGGCTCGGCCGCCACGATGACGACGTCGGGGTTGGCCTCCCGCAGCCGCCGGGAGCAGCCCATGAGCGTGCCGCCCGTGCCGAGGCCGGCGACGAAGGCGTCAACCTGCCCGTCGGGCACCTGGTCGAGGATCTCGACCGCTGTGCCGCAGTAGTGCGCGGCCGGGTTGGCCTCGTTGGCGTACTGGAAGGGCATGAACACCGACGGGTCGCGCTCGGCCATCGACCGGGCCATGGCGACGGCGCCGTTGGAGCCCATGTTGCCGGGCGAGAAGACGATCTCGGCTCCGTACATCCGCAGCAGCTCGACCCGCTCGGGCGTCGCCGACTCCGGCATGACCGCCGTCACCGGGTAGCCCTTCACCGTGCCGATCATCGCAAGCGCGATGCCGGTGTTGCCGCTGGTCGGCTCGAGGATGCGCCGGCCGGGCTCGAGCTCGCCGGTGGCCTCGGCGGCCTCGACCATCGAGAGCGCCACCCGGTCTTTCATCGAGCCGGTGGGGTTCTGCTCCTCGAGCTTGGCGAAGATGCGCACGTCGGGGTTGGGCGACATCCGCGGCAGCTCGATCAGCGGGGTGTTGCCGACGGCGCTCAGCGCCGCGCTGCGCGGGGCTTCGAGGCAGCTCATCGGCGGCTCCCGCCGGCCATCGCCGGCAGCACGATCACGGTGGAGTCCGGCCCGACGGCGGTCTCGAGGCCATTCGCGAGTCGCACGTCCTCGTTGTTCACGTACACGTTCACGAACCGGTTCAGGTCACCGCCGTCGTCGAACAGATGCGTGCGGATGGCGGGGAACCGCCCGGTCAGGTCGTCCAGCACCTCGCGGACGGTGCCGCCCGAGGCGTCGACCTCACGGGCGCCGCCGACCGCCTGACGCAGGATGGGGGGCATGCGAATGGTGCTCACGAAACCAGTGCCTCCTCGGCTGATGCGACGGCGCGTGCGGGCATTGCGCAGAACTGCTCGTAGTCGATGAACTCGATCTCATCCGGGTTCTTACTGCAGACAGGGCAGTCGGGGTCGCGGCGCATGCGCAGCTCGACGAACTCCATCGCGAGCGCGTCGTACCGCAGCTGCCGTCCGACCAGCGGATCGCCGAGGCCCAGAAGCAGCTTGACCGCCTCGGTCGCCTGCAGCGTCCCGACCACGCCCGGGAGCACTCCCAGCACGCCGCCCTCGGCGCACGAGGGTGCCAGCTCGGGCGGAGGCGGCTCGGGGTACTGGCAGCGGTAGCACGGGCCGTCGTGCGGCTTGTAGACCGTGACCGATCCCTCGAACTGGTAGATCGACCCGTGCACCACCGGGATGCCTGCGACGAGGCTGGCATCGTTCAGCAGGTAGCGGGTGGGGAAGTTGTCGGTCCCGTCCACGATGACGTCATACCCCGTGATCACGTCGAGCACGTTCTCGGATGTGAGCCGGGTCGCATACTTGACCACGGTGACGTCCGGGTTGAGCGCGCGGATGGTCGCCTCGGCCGAGTCCACCTTCGGCGTCCCGATGCGATCCACGGTGTGCAGGATCTGGCGCTGCAGGTTGCTGGCGTCCACGACGTCGGCGTCGATGATGCCCAGAGTGCCGACCCCGGCCGCGGCCAGGTAGAGGCCGGCCGGCGAACCGAGTCCGCCCGCGCCGATCAGGAGCACCTTCGAGTCGAGCAGCTTGAGCTGACCCTGCTCGCCCACCTCGGGGATGAGCACATGGCGGCTGTAGCGCTCGAACTGCTCGGGCGTGAGGGTGCGCGGCTGCTTCCAGTCGTAGCCGTTCTGCTTCCAGCCGGAGAACCCGCCGGCGAGCGAGACGACATCGGTGTAGCCCAGCTCGGCCAGCGTCTTGGCCGCATACGCCGAGCGCAGGCCGGAGGCGCAGTAGATGATGACCGGAGTCGCTCGGTCTGGCACCTGCGCCTCGATCCGCGACTCGAGGTTGCCGCGCGGGATGTGAACGGCGCCGGGGATGAAGCCCTGCTCGTACTCGTCGCGCTCGCGCACGTCGACCAGGGCCGGACGCGTCTCAGCGGAGAGCCGAAGCGCGGCCTCCTGAGCCGTCTCTTCCCTGATCTGCTCCTTCACCTTCGCGAGGTGATCGCGAGCCGAAACCACGAGCTTCACCTACCCTTTCCCTCCACGCTTTCAGTGCACACAAGAAGTCTACCAACCGAATGGATCCAAACTTTCCCTCCGATGTGCCTAACGTGAGTTCGGGTCTTGGTATTCCCGGCCGGCGGCGACTGCTGCTCGTGGCGGCGATCGCGCTCGTGGCCGGGGCGGCGGCCGCGGCCGCGGTGATCGCAACTCGCGGCGGCGGGACGCATCATGCGCCGGCCACAAGGCCGCTCGGGGGGAGTCCGCCGCTCGCCCTCGACC
>DATCPV010000327.1:0-2475 GCA_036569885.1 Gaiellales bacterium
CGATCGCCGCCTGCACCACCGCCCGGCCGTTGTTGAAGGTCGTCTGCGAGCCGGAAGCGCCCGCGTCCCAGGGCCCCGCGTCGGTGTCCTGATAGACGACCGTGAACTGCTCCGGCCGCATCCCGAGCACCTCGGCCGCCAGGAGCGGGAGGGCCATCACCGAGCCGGTGCCGCACTCCTGGGCGCCGGTGACAATCGTGCCCGAGCCGTCGCCGTGCAGCTTGACGTGCGCGCCCGAGGGCATCGCGAAGGACGGCCACCAGCCGCACGCCACCCCGATCGCCTCATCGTCCGGGAGCTCACGGCCGTAGCCGATCATCTCGACCGCGCGTTCCAGCGTCTCGGCCGCGGCAATCGGCGTGAACACCTGCCGGGTCGCGCTCTCGTCGCCCTCGTGCACGATGTTGCGCCGGCGCAGCTCGACCGGATCGAGGCCAACCGCCTCGGCGACCGCGTCCATGTGCTGTTCGAGCGCCCAGCACGACTGCGGGGCGGTCGGGGCCCGCACCGACCCCGAGGGAGTCGTGTTGGTGTAGGCGAGGTGCGCGTCGATCGCGACGTGCGGGATGCGGTAGGGGCCGACGGCCATCATCGCCGCCAGCTGGGGGAAGAACGGTGCGTCGGCGGCGTAGGCGCCGTTGTCGAGCACGAGGTGCCCCCGCCGCGCCACCAGCGTCCCGTCGTTCATGACGCCGGTCTCGAGCTCGAGCACCTGGCCCTCGCGGCGGTGGTCCGGCGCGAGGAACTCCTCGCGGCGTGTGAACACCAGGCGCACGGGCCGGTTCGCGGCCCGCGCCAGCGCCGCCACATGCGCCTCGAAGTGGAACTCGCACTTGCCGCCGAACCCGCCGCCGAGGTGCGGCACGATGATGCGCACGTCGGCCTCGGACAGCTCGAGCGTCGTTGCGACCCCGGAACGGGCGATGAACGGCACCTGCGTCGACGACCACACCGTCACCTTGTCGCCCTGCCATTCAGCGACGATCGCGCGGGGTTCGATCGGCACGGCGTGCGACATGTCGGCCACGTAGCGCTCCTTGACGACCACGTCGGCGTCCGCCAGCCCCGCCTCGGCGTCGCCCTTGACGATCGTCGAGCGCGAGCAGTCGTTGCCGTCTCGCACCAGGTCCTCATTCGCCTCGTAGCCGTCCCAGCCGGAGTGCACCAGCACCGTGCCGGCGAGCAGCGCCTGCTCGGAGTCGCGCACGACGGGCAGCGGCTCGTACACGACCTCGATCAGCTCGACCGCGCGATCGGCGATCTCGGGCGTCAGCGCCGCGACCGCCGCGATGATCTCGCCCTCGAAGCGGACGACATCGCGGGCAAACAGGGTGCGATCCTCGACGAAGCCGCCGTAGCGCACGTCCGGCACGTCGTCCTGGGTGAGGACGGCAAACACGCCGGGGAGCGCACGCGCGTGCGTCGTGTCCACGGACACCAGGCGGGCGTGGGCGTGGTCGGAGTACCGGAAACGGGCATGCAACATCCCCGTACGGGTGAGGTCGGCCGTGTAGCGGCCCAGACCCGTGACCTTGTCCTTCCCGTCCTGGCGGATGAACGCCTCGGGCTTCTTCTCGACGGTTGCCACGCGCTTTCCCCTCCCCGCATCGACTGCCGCACCGATACTACCGACCCCGCGTGGCTGCGGGACTCACGTTCGCCCCGCCCCGGCCGATTACTTGTCTGTGCCCCGTATGAACTCGAAGAAGATGCTCGAGACGGCCGTTGCCGTGCTCGCCCTCCTGCCGACCGACGTCGAAGTGCTGTCCGAGGACGGCGGCGCCGTGACGCTCGAGATCACGGGCCACGATGACGAGACGATCCACGCACGGGCGCCCCTGAAACTGGTCCGTGTCGGCCTCCCGCTGCACCTGCGAGAGCGCAACGATTACGGCGCAGGGCACGACATCCACATGCGCGTCGTCGAGCTTTTCTACGAGTCCGAGCAGACCGTGACGCTGCACCTGGAGGTTGAGCGCGTACGCCGCCGCAGCGGTCGCCGCACCTCGCCGCGCGCCCGCATGAGCGAACACGCCCTCGTGGGTGTGCTCTACTCGCGCAAGGTCAGCAGCGAGTCCGAGTTCGACGTCCACCTCACCGACCTGTCCGCCGACGGCCTCGCCTTCGTCACCGATGAGCCCATCCTGGCGGGCGACCTGCTGACGGTGATGCCGACCATCGACCGCAAGCTGGCGCGCTTGCGCGTCCGCGTCCTGCACACCGCCTCGGCCCACTACGGCCGCCGCCGCGTCGGCTGCGAGGTCCTCTCGGTCGCAGGATCCGAGCGGGCCCGGCTCGCGGTGCTGGCGACGATGGCTGCGACCACCGACTCCCACTCCGAGCGATTGACCGCACGCACCGCCTGACCGATCGACGCACGCGGCTCAGACCCACTTGGCGACCGTGGTCGGCGTCCAGCCGGCCATCGCGTCAAGCAGCGGCCCGACAGCGGCCTCGCGCAGCAGCAGCGTGCGG
>DATCPV010000328.1:0-15646 GCA_036569885.1 Gaiellales bacterium
ACCGTGAATAAATGGGGCCTGGCCCCATTTATTCATCGTCACAGCACCGCCCGCATCTCGCGCTCGAAGGCGAGCACGTGCTCGAGCGCGATCGTACGGGCCGTCTGGGCGTCCGCGGCGGCGATGGCCTCCAGCAGCTCGCGATGCTCGTGCACGGGATCCTGCATCGGCGGCAGGCGGTCGAAGGTGACGTACCAGATCCGGATCGACATGTTGAGGTAGCGGTCGAGGTCACGGGCGAGATAGGGGTTGCGCGAGCAGCGGTGGACGAACCGGTGCACGCGTGCGTCCAGCTCTATCAGGGACGACTGGCCCGTGACCCCGTCCAGCCGCGCGAGGAGCTCGGCCGCCTCGCGCCGGTCGTCGTCGTCGGCCAGCCGCGCCGCCCGTTCGGCCGCGTGCGGCTCGAGCTGCGCGCGGACGTCGGTGATGTCGCTCAGGCTTGTGATGTTCACGCTCGAGGCGAACGTCCCCCGGCGCGGGAAGACGACCACGAGCCCCTCGAGCACCAGCCTGCGCACGGCCTCGCGAACGGGCGTGCGGCCCATGCCGAGCTCGGTGCTGAGCGCGTCCTCGTCGATCGGCGCGCCGGGCGGGATCGCGAGCGTGATCACGCGGTCCCGCAGGGCGGCATAGGCACGGTCCGACAGCAGCCCGGACTCGTCCCCGGGCCCCGGTGCGGTAGTGCGCTTGCGTGCGTTGCGCTGCTCTGATATATCAGTTGTCTACCAGACCGGGCGGATGCGGGCAAGTCCGTGTCCCAGTTTTTGGACGACGAGGAGGACGACGCGATGAGCACGCTACCGGGACGCGCCCGCGCTGTGGTGATCGGGGCCGGGATCGTCGGCAACAGCGTCGCCTACCACCTGCACCACCAGGGCTGGACCGACCTGGTGCTGATCGACAAGGGGCCGTTCCCGAACCCCGGCGGCTCGACGGGTCACGCGTCGAACTTCATCTTCCCCGTCGACCACTCGAAGGAGATGACCGCGCTCACGGCCGACAGCGTGCGCCAGTACCGCGAGCTCGGCGTCTTCACCCAGACCGGCGGCATCGAGGTCGCGCGCACCGAGGAGCGGATGCAGGAGCTGCGCCGGCGCATGTCGTCGGCCGTGTCCTGGGGAATCGACGGCGTCTCGCTCGTGACGCCTGCCGAGATCAAGCAGATGGTGCCGTTCATCGACGAGAGCATCCTCGTCGGCGGGTTCTCGACCCCAACGGTCGGGGTGGTGGACTCGCTGCGGGCGGGGACGCTCATGCGCGAGCGGGCGCAGGAGGCCGGCGCGCTCACCGCCATGGCGAACACCGAGGTGCTCGGCATCGACGTCGAGCACGGCCGCGTGACGCGCGTCCGCACCACCCGCGGCGACATCGAGGCCGAGATCGTGATCATCGCCTGTGGCGTCTGGAGCCCGAAGCTGGCCCGCATGGCGGGAGCGTCGATCCCGCTCACCCCGGCCGTCCACCAGATGATCGACGTCGGCCCCGTCCCGCGGTTCGCCGACGCCAAGTCGCACATCGACTACCCGATCGTGCGCGACATGGACACCAACATGTACGAGCGCCAGGACGGCGCCGGGCTCGAGATCGGCTCCTACGCGCACCGCCCGATCCTGCACGACCCCGAGGAGATCCCGTCGGTCGAGGAGGCGGCGCTCTCGCCCACCGAGTTCCCGTTCACGCAGGCCGACTTCGAGCAGCAGATGGAGCACGCGCTCGAGCTGATGCCCGAGATCGTCGGCGACGAGACGGTCGGCGTGAAGTACGCCATCAACGGCATCCTCTCGCTCACGCCCGATGGGCTGCCGGTGCTCGGCGAGACGCCCGAGGTCAAGGGCCTGTGGTCGGTCGCCGCGGTCTGGGTCAAGGAGGGGCCGGGGATCGGTAGGGCCGTGTCGGAGTGGATGGCCCACGGCGAGTCCGAGATCGACCTGCACTCGTCCGACATCGCCCGCTTCTGGGAGCACCAGAAGACGCGCGCGCACGTGCGCGCGCGAGCGGCCGAGGGATTCAACAAGACCTACGGGATCGTCCACCCCGGCGAGCAGTGGGCCTCGAGCCGCGACGTCCGCCTGGCGCCGTTCCATGCCCGCGAGCGCGAGCTGGGCGCGGTGTTCTTCGAGGCCGCCGGCTGGGAGCGGCCACAGTGGTACGAGTCGAATGCGCCGCTCCTGGAGGAGTACGGCGACCGGGTCAACCGGCGCGAGGCGGAGTGGGATGCGCGCTGGTGGTCGCCCATCATCAACGCCGAGCACCTGGCCCTGCGCGACCGGGCGGGCATGGTCGACCTGACCGCGTTCGCCGTGTTCGACATCTCCGGCCCCGGCGCGCTCGCCGCGGTGCAGGGCGTGGCCGTGCGCCAGATGGACGTGCCGATCGGGCGGGTCGTCTACACGCCCATCCTGGCTCCGGGCGGCGGCTTCAAGGCCGACCTCACCATCATGCGGCTCGGCGACGACCTGTTCCGGGTCGTCACCGGCGGCGCCCACGGGATGGCCGACCGCAAGTGGTTCTCGGACCACCTGCCGGCCGACGGATCGGCTCAGCTCGCCGACCAGACGTCGGCCTGGACGACGCTCGGTCTCTGGGGCCCGCGCGCCCGCGACATCCTGGCGTCGCTCACGCGCGACGACGTCTCGCACGAGGGCTTCCGGTTCGGCACGTGCCGCACCATCGAGGTCGACACGCTGCGGGTGCTCGCGTCGCGCATCTCCTACGTCGGCGACCTCGGCTGGGAGCTGTACGTGCCCATCGAGCAGGGCGCGAAGCTGTGGGACCTGGTCTGGGAGGCGGGCCGCCCGCACGGCCTGGCACCGGTCGGGATCGGGGTCTACGGCACGACCGGCAGGCTCGAGAAGTGCTACCGCGCCTACGGGTTCGAGCTCGAGAGCGAGTACAACGTGCTCGAGGCGGGGATGTCGGGGCCGAAGGTGAAGGACGAGGACTTCGTCGGCCGCGAGGCGCACCTGCGCCATCGCGAGGAGGAGCCGGCGACGATCATGTGCACGCTCACGGTCGACGATCACACCTCGTCCACCGGCGTCAAGCGCTACATGCTCGGGCGCGAGCCGATCGTCACACGCGACGGCGGGCCGCTCGTCGACCGCAAGGGGCGGCGCTCTTACGTCACGAGCGCGGGCGCGGGGCCGTCGATCGGCAAGCACCTCCTGATGGCCTACGTGCCCCGGGAACACGCCCGCGAGGGTGCGGAGCTCGCGGTCGAGTACCTGGGCGAGCGCTACCCTGTCACGGTCGCCGTGGCCGGCCCGACGCCGGTGTTCGACCCCGAGAACACGAGGATCCGGAGCTAGCAAGCCGTGAACATCCTGTGCTGCGTCAAGCGGGTGCCGATGACCGGCGGCCGCATCGTCCTCACCGCCGACGAGCAGGCGATCGAGACCCGCCACCTGGGATTCACGATCAGCCCGCACGAGGAATGCGGCGTCGAGGAGGCCGTGCGCCTGATCGAGCAGCAGGGCGGCAGCTCGACGGTGCTGACGCTCGGACCGGCCGAGGCGGAGGAGCAGCTGCGAGACGCGATGGCGCTCGGCATCGACCGGGCGATCCTGCTTGAGGCCGACCAGGAGTTCGACGGCCAGGCCACCGCGGCCGCGATCGTCGAGGCGATCGCCGCCGAGCGCGCGGCGGGCACCGAGTACGACCTGATCTTCTTCGGCAACGAGTCGGCCGACGCCGGGAACTACCAGGTCGGAATCCGGGTTGCGCATGCACTTGGGTGGCCGTGCGTGACCGGCCTCAAGGGCATCGCCCTCCACGACGGCGGCCTGCGCTGCGAGCAGGAGGTGGCGGGCGGCCGCGACATCTACCGGGTCGGGCTGCCCGCGGTGGTGACGGTCAAGGAGGGCCTGAACCTGCCCCGCTACCCATCGGTGCCCGGCCGGATGCGGGCAAAGCGGAAGCCGCTTGAGACGCGCACCCCGACCCGCTCCGGCGCCGGCGTCGAGAAGGTGCGGCTGGTGGTGCCCGAGGGGCAGGGCAAGCAGACGCAGATCCTCGGCCACGGCCCCGACGCCGCGCCCGCCGTGGTCGAGCTCCTCCAGCAGGCGGGACTGCTCTGATGCCGGTCCTCGTTCTGGCCGAGCAGGTCGACGGCGGCATCGACGACGTCTCCCGCCAGGCGGTCACGCTCGCGCGCGGGTACGCGGAGGCCGCCGGCCAGTCGCTCGAGGCCATCCTCATCGGCGCCGACGGCGTGGCGGGGCTGGGCGAGCTCGGGGTGCAGACGGCACACATCGCATCCCATGACGGGCTCGCGGCGCACGCTCCGCAGGCGTGGGGCCGGATCGTCGCCGAGCTGATCGAGCGCCTCGCCCCGGCCGCGGTGATCGCCCCCGGCAGCGAGCGCGCCACCGAGGCGATGGCGCACGCGGCTGCGATCGCCGACCTGCCGCTGGCCGCGAACTGCATCGAGGCCGCACCGGGGGATCCCGCCACCGTGACCCGGCTGCGCTGGGGCGGGAGCCTGCTCGAGGAGGCCGCCGTCCATGGCGCCGTGAAGCTGCTCACGGTCGCACCGCACACCGTCGCGGCCACAGCCGCCGCCGCGCCGGTGCAGACGGCGGTTGCGGAGTTCACCCCGGAGCTGAGCGACGCCGACCTGGCGGTGCGCGTGTCGGAGACGACGCAGACCGACACGGGCGGCGGCGTCTCGCTGGCCGACGCCAAGGTGGTCGTGAGCGGCGGCCGCGGCACCGGCTCGGCCGAGGGCTTCGCGCCGATTGAGGCGCTGGCCGCGGCCCTGGGCGGCGCCGTCGGCTGCTCGCGCGCGGTCACGATCGCCGGCTGGCGGCCGCACACCGACCAGGTGGGTCAGACGGGCACCAAGATCGCGCCCGAGATCTACATCCCCTGCGGCATCAGCGGCGCCACCCAGCACATGGCCGGCTGCAAGGGCGCCAAGCGCATCCTGGCCATCAACACCGATCCCGAGGCGCCCATCGTCTCGAACGCCGACTACGCGGTCATCGGCGACCTGCACGAGGTCGTCCCGGCGATCACGGCCGCGATCGCGAAGGCGAGGGGCGGATAGACCCCGTCGCCCTGGTCGCGCTGGTGTGTGTGGCGGCCGTGGCCGGCGGCCTCTTCGGCCGGCGCGCGCTGCTGCTCGTGCGACTGGTGCGGGCGGCGCAGCCGAGCGACCGCTCCGGCGAGGTCCCGGCGCGGCTGCGCAACGAGGCGGTGATCGCGTTCGGGCAGCGCAAGCTCCTGCAGCGCCTCGGCCCCGGGCTGATGCACGCCTTCATCTTCTGGGGCTTCCTGGCCCTGTTCCCCACGATCCTGATGGCGCTGATCGCCGTCGTCGATCGCGGCCAGACGATTCCGTGGCTCGGGCACCAGGGCTGGTTCGCGTTGCTGGTGGACGTCTTCTGCGTGCTCGTGCTGGCAGGGGTCGTCGCCGCGGTCGCGATCCGGAAACTGCAGCGGCCGGCCCGGTTCGAGGGCAGCCACATGGGCGAGGCCGACCTGATCCTCGCCCTCATCGCGGGCATCGTCACGACGCTGCTCCTGTGGCACGCCTCGTTGATCGCACTTCACCTGAACGAGTGGCCGTCGGGCTGGTCGCCGGTGTCGCGGGCGCTCTCACACCTGTTCGGCGGCGGACAGCGGACACACGATGCCGAGCGCGTGTTCGTGTGGGCGCACGTCCTCATCGTCCTCGGCTTCCTGGCCTACCTGCCGCGCTCCAAGCACCTGCACATCATGACGGCGGTGATCAACGTCTACTTCGGGCGCACCCGTGCGCGCGGGCGGCTCGAGCCGCTGCGGTTCGACGAGGAAGGCCCCGAGGAGGACATCCGGATGGGCTCGGGCACCGTCTCGGACATGACCTGGAAGCAGGTCGTGGACGCCTACTCGTGCACCGAGTGCGGCCGCTGTCAGGATGCCTGCCCGGCGTGGGCGACGGGCAAGGACCTCTCGCCGAAGCTCCTGATCATGGGGCTCCGCGACCACCTGTTCGCCGAGGGCCCGCTGGCGGTCGCCGCCCGCGCGGCCGGTGGACAGCCTGACTCGCCGCCGCTCGTTCCGGGGGCGGTCACCGACGACGTGGTGTGGGACTGCGTCACGTGCGGCGCCTGCGTGCAGGAGTGCCCGGTGTCGATCGAGCACATCGACCACATCGTCGACCTGCGCCGCCACCTGGTGATGGTCGAGGCCCGCTTCCCGGCCGAGGCGGAGCCGATGCTGCGCGACGTCGAGCGCTCGTCCAACCCGTGGGGCAAGGCCCAGGCCGAGCGCGCAGCCTGGGCCGAGGGGCTCGGCGTCCGCGTGCTCGAGCCGGGCGATCCCCCGCCGGAGGTGCTCTACTGGGTCGGCTGTGCGGCCTCGTTCGACGAGCGCGCGAAGGCGTCGGCCGAGTCGACCGCCAAGCTCATGAAGGCGGCCGGGGTCGACTTCGCCATCCTCGGTCCGCGCGAGGCGTGCACCGGCGACCCCGCCCGGCGGATGGGCAACGAGTACGTGTTCCAGGCCTTTGCCGAGCAGAACGTCGGGACGTTGAACGAGGCCGGCGTGGGCAAGATCGTCACCTCGTGCCCGCACTGCTTCAACACCCTCTCCAACGAGTATCCCGACTTCGGCGGCAGCTACGACGTGGTGCACCACTCCGAGCTCCTGGCCGAGCTCGTCCGCGACGGCCGGATCGCGCCCACCGGCGGCGAAGAGCGCATCACCTACCACGACTCCTGCTATCTGGCCCGTCACAACGACATCGCCCAGGACCCGCGCGAGCTGGTCGCCGCGGTTGGCCAGCCGGTCGAGATGGAGAAAACCGGCAAGCGCACGTTCTGTTGCGGTGCGGGCGGAGCGCACATGTGGATGGAGGAGCGCGGCCGCGGGATCAATGAGGAGCGGGTGCGGCAGGCGGCCGAGACCGGGGCCGAGACACTCGCGGTGGCGTGCCCCTATTGCACGATCATGCTCGACGACGGTGTGCGCACCTCCGGCCGCGACCTGCGCGTGGCCGATGTGGCCACACTCCTCGCTGAGTCGGTCGAGGCGAGCCACCATCCCCCGTCGGAGTGATGCACTGGCCTTAAGGCAATCCGACTACCTGGAGGACATGCACGATCGCACCCAAATCCCCTGGGGCGAGCGGTCCGGCGGGCACGTGACGGTGCTTCCGGGGACGCTGTACCGCCACGAGCACGTGAGCGGGTCATGGGTCATGCGCTCGGTGTCACCGTCGATCGAGGCGATCACCGGCCTCTCGCCGGAGGAGTTCCTGGGCGCCGACGGGCGCCGCTACTACAGCATCATCCACCCCGACGACCTTCCCGCCGTCACGGAACTGTTCCAAGATGCGCTTGCGCGCCGCGAGCCGTATGCGATCGAGTACCGACTGATCCATGCGGACGGATCGACCCGCTGGGTGCAGGGCCACGGCCAGGGCGTCTACGGCAGCGACGGGGTCGTGCGGTATGTGGACGGCGTGCTCTTCGACGTGACCGTGCGCCGCTCGAGCGAGGCGCGGCTTGCCCATCTGGCGCTCCATGATCCGCTCACCGACCTGCCCAACCGCGCGCTGTTCCAGGAGCACCTGACCGTCGCAATCGCGAACGCGGAGCGCAGCGGCAGCGGCGGCGCGGTGCTCTTCATCGACCTCGACGACTTCAAGCTCGTCAACGACAGCTTCGGTCACGCGGTCGGAGACGAGCTGTTGATGATTGTTTCGCGGCGGCTGCGCGAATCGTGCCGGGCCGGCGACGTCGTCGCGCGCCAGGGCGGCGACGAGTTCCTCGTGCTCGTGCAGGGCGCCGCCGACGAAGGCTCCCCGGGCACGGCGGCCCAGGTGGTCGCCACCAAGCTGCGTACGGCGCTCGCGAAGCCGTTCCCGGTCGCCGGTACCGACCTGTACGTGACGCCCAGCATCGGCGCGAGCCTGTTTCCGGCCGACGGCGATACGGCCGAGACACTGCTCAAGCATGCCGACATCGCCATGTACGCGGCCAAGGACGGCGGCCGCGACGGCTATCGCCTGTACCAGCCGCCGAAGCGCGACTCGGCTCGCGAGCTGACGATCGCCGCGCAGCTGCGGCATGCCGAGCGGCGCGACCAGCTCGAGCTCTACTACCAGCCCATCGTCGATCTCGGGACGTCGTGCATCGTGGGCGCCGAGGCGCTCATCCGCTGGAATCACCCAGAGGCGGGCCTGCTCTTGCCCGGCGACTTCCTGTCGGCCGCCGAGCGCACGGGGCTGATCCGGCCGATCACCGCCTGGGTGCTCGAGCGGGCCTGCACCGAGGTCAGGCGCTGGTGCGACCGGGGCCTCGACCTGTACGCGGCGGTGAACCTGCCGCCGGCGTACTGGCACCCGGCCGCCGTCAGGCGGGTGATCGCGACCGTCGAGTCGTTCGGCCTCAGTGCCGACCGCGTCATGATCGAGCTGACCGAGCAGGCGGCCATGACCGACATCGCCGATCTGGAGCCGCTGCTGGCCGAGATCCACTCTCAGGGCCTGCGGCTTGCGATCGACGACTTCGGCACGGGCTACTCGTCGCTCGAGCGGCTGTGCCGGCTGCGGCCGAGCATGATCAAGATCGACCGGTCGTTCGTCAAGGACCTGCCCGACCACCGCAACGCCGCCGTGCTGGTCGAGACCATGATCACCATGGCCGAGAAGCTCGGAATCCAGTGTTTGGCCGAGGGCATTGAGACCGAGGCCCAGCTCGCCTTCCTGACCGAGCGCGGCTGCCCGCTCGGCCAGGGCTACCTCTACAGCCGCCCGCTGCCGGTCGCCCAGCTGAACGCGCTGCTTGCCGGCGACCAGCGCCGCGCCGCCTAGCCGTCTGTGCCCGGTATTCCCGCTGCGCGTGCATACCGGGCTGTTGCGTTGGTGGTTGGGTGGCTCGCGGCCTAGCGGCCGCGGCGCGGCGTCAGGCACCGAATATTCACGCTGCGCGTGAGATATTCAGCGCCAGACACCTGTGAATACTCGGTGCCAGGCACTCAATATTCACGCTGCGCGTGCATACCGGGCTGGGTCGTGGTGGGTGGGTGGCTCGCGGCCTGCCGGCCGCGGCTCGGCGTCAGGCACCGAATATTCACGCTGCGCGTGAGATATTCAGCGCCAGACCCCTTTTGGCGCACTGGTGGTCACATGTCGAATTGGAGGGCGCGCCACTCCCGCTCGAGGATGGCGTAGACGATCTCGCTCTGCCACTCGCCCTTCACGAACTCGTTCTCGATGAGCAACGCCTCGCGCCGCATGCCGAGCTTCTCGAGCACGCGCGCCGAGGCGAAGTTGCGGGCCTCCAGGCGGCCGATGATGCGGTGCAGCCCCACCTCGCTGAAGCCGTAGTCGACGAGCGCCCGCGCGGCCTCGGCCGCGTACCCCCGCCCGTGGTGATCGGGATGCAGGGCGAAGCCCACCTCGCCGGACTGGTGCTGGCGGCTCGACCAGTGCAGCATGCAATCGCCGATCATCGTGCCGGTCGCGCGCACGACGACTGCCAACGACAGGGTGTCGCCCTCGTCCGTGAGCGACGTCAACCTGATCCTGCGTTCGAGCACCTCGCGCGTCTCTTCGGGAGTCCGCGGTTCGTGGTAGAGGAAGCGGGCGACCTCGGCGCGCGACTCGACCGCAAGGAGCTCATCGAAGTCACCGGGCTCAAACGGCCGCAGCAGCAGCCGCTCGGTCTGGATCGGGAAGTCCGGGGTGAACACCGCTAGATGCCGAGCTCCCGCAGCACCTCACGATTGTGACGGGCGTCCTCGGTCAGGGACGCGATCGTCTGGCCGGGTCGCAGATACCGGTCCTGCTCGACAACCACCCAGTCAGCGTAGCCGAGTGAACCGAGCCGCTTGACGATCCCCGCCAGGTCAACCCCGCCGTCGCCGAACAGGCAGAACACGCCCCGCCGCCACGCCTCCTCGAGTCCAAGGCCGCGCGAGCGGATCTCGCCCATCACCGCAGCGTTCACGTCCTTGAGGTGGACGTGCGACACGAGCTCGCCGTAGGTGTCGAGGAACTCGACCGGGTCGCCGCCGCCGAACAGCGAGTGGCCGCTGTCGAAGCAGAAACCAAGGACGTCGTGATCGACCATCGCGGCGAACCGGTCGATCTCGCGCGGAGTCTCGACGTACGTGCCGCCGTGGTAGTGGAAGGCCGGCCGGTATCCGCGCTCGAGGCAGCGCTCGGCCGCCCGCTGGGCGTTCTCGACGAGCAGGGCAAACCGGGCGTCGCCGAGCCAGGTGTCGGGCAGCTCCTCGATCCGGCCGGCGCCGGCCAGCCGCTCGGGCTCGCAGAACGCGTCGGAGATCAGCGCCAGCGGGCGCACGTCACCCGGCGGGGTGGTCTCGTCCAGGATTCCGAGCGCCCGGTCGAGGAACGCAAAGTCCTCGTCGATGTGCTCCTTGCGCGACAGCCGCATCGGCAGGAACGACCCCACCAGGGCCAGCCCGCGCTGTTCGAGCGCCGCGGCGGTTCCTGCGGCGTCGCCGAAGTAGCCGGGCGGCCCGAGCTCGGTGCCCTCGTGATCGGTGTCGGCGATCGCGTCGAGCACGTCGAGTGGGTCGGGGAGGCCCGAGTCGTCGGCCGTGAGCTCGAAGATGCCGAACGAAACGGGGGCTGATGCGACTCTCATGAGGTCTCCTCGCCGGTCAGGGGAACACGGAGGTCGCGCTCCATCTCCGGCCAGCGGTCGCGCGTCCACGCCAGGTCAGGGTCGTCCTCGGCCGCCATCGACCGCTGCTCGGCCGCGAGCGCATTCAGGTAGTAGCCGTGGTAGCCGTGCGCCGCGCAGAAGGGGTGGTACCCGCGCGGGACGAGCAGGACGTCGCCGTCGCGCACGGTCCACGTCTCGTCCAGGTCGCCGGTGCGGCTGTAGAGCCGCTGCACCCCGAACCCCTCGGGGTGCTCAAACCGGTAGGCGTAGACCTCCTCGAGGTCGTTCTCGACCGGCAGCCGCTCCTGCTCGTGCTTGTGCGGCGGATACGACGACCAGTTGCCGCCCGGGGTCAGCACCTCGACCACCAGCAGCCGGTGGGCGGGAAACTCGGGCGCGATGATGTGGTTGATCTGGCGGGTCGCGTTTCCCGACCCGCGCACCTCGACGCGCACCTCCTCGGGCGGGATCGGCCGCACCGGGTGGCGGGCCTCCGCCCGCGCGGCGCACACGCCTACGAGGCCGTTGCCCTCGAGAACACACGTCGTGTCCGGCGGCAGGTAGAGCGAGCGCGGGAGGTCGGCGAACGGCGTCTCCCGTTCGCCCAGGCTGTGGCGCTCGCCGCCGACCGAGGCCGCGACCGCTCCACCCAGGTTGACCAGGCACACCTCGTCATCGCCGGTCGCAAGCTCACTGCGGCCCGCGACGTGCTCGGACCTGTACGAGAGCCATCGCCAGCCGGCTCCGGCCGGGGTGACCGCGGGCGCGGGCGCCCTCTGCATCAGCTCGCTCACTGGAGGTCTCCTTCTCTTGGCATGGCGATGGAGCATCCCAGCCGGGCGGCCACGTGTGCGCCGGCTCGGTTTGCGACCGCCGCAGCCTGCCCGGGCGAGTCGCCGCGCAGCAGCCGCCAGCCGAACGCGGCCGCGAACGCATCACCCGCTCCGAGACCGTTCACGACGTCCACAGGGTGGGCGGCGATTCGCTCGCTCCGGCCGCCGCGAGTGTGCACGGTCGCCCCGTCGGGACCGTGTTTTTGCACCAGCAGGCTCGGGCCGAGCTCCAGGATCCTGGCCGGGTCGTTCGCGCCGGCGGCCGCGGCGATCTCCTGGTCGGATCCGAGTGCGATGTCGGCCATGCGGGAGCACACCCGCACGGCCGCGGCGTAGTCGGCGGGGTCGTCCCAGAGCACCGGTCGCCAGTCGAGATCGAGCACCGTCGGCCCGGCCGCCTCGGTGCGCGCCTCCACGGCCGCCATCGTCGCCAGCCGCGACGGCTCCCGTGCGAGACCCGTGCCGCTCACGTACAGCAGCTGCGCCGCGGCGATCCCGGCCAGATCGAGGGCGCTCGGCTCGAGCTCCCAGTCCGGGCATGTCGGCGTGCGATAGAAGGTGATCGGGAAGTCGTCGGGCGGCCAGGCCTCGCAGAATGCGAGCGCCGTGCGCAGTGTGGGGTGCACCCCCAGCCAGCGACAGTCCACGCCCTCGCTCTCGAGAAATGCGCGCACGAAGCGGCCGTGGCCGTCATCGCCGACCGCCGAGACGATCCCCACGCGGACGCCCAGACGGGCCAGCCCGGTGGCGACGTTTGCCGCGAATCCGCCGGCGTACTTGTGGAACCCGTCGACGTCCTCGAGGCGGGTCTCGAGCTGCATCGGGTACAGATCGACGCCGGCCCGTCCCATCACGATCGCTTCCAGCGGAGTCGTCATCGGCTCCCTTGCGTGGAAAAAACGGCACTTGACAACGCGGAAATCGAGGCAGAAGATACGCGATCGGTTGAAACGTTTCAACCTCCACCCAGGGAGTCCCGGTTGCAGATCGGCGTGTTCAACGACGGGCTTGCGCACCTGACGCGCGAGCAGGCTTTCGCCTGGTGCGCGGAGCGCGGCGTCGGCCGGATCGAGATGGGTGTCGGGGCGTGGGCGCAGGCCGCCCACCAGCTCGAGCTGGATGCGCTCCTGGCCGACCGCGGCGCCCGCGACCGGCTGGGCGGCGAGCTGCGTGAGCACGGCCTCGAGCTCTCGTGCGTGAACGCGGCCGGAAACCCGCTGCATCCGCACCCGGCGACCGGAGCTCGTCACGCCGCTCTGGTGCGCGGTGCGATCGAGCTGGCGCATCTCATGGGCGTCAGCCGCGTCGTGACCATGAGTGGCTGCCCCGGCAGCAGGGACGGGGGCGAGACGCCGGTCTTCGCGCCGTGGGCGCTCACGCCCGACGACGAGTCGCTGTGGAACTGGCAGCTCGAGCAGCGCCTGGGCCCGTTCTGGCACGAGCTGTGCGCATGGGCTGCCGCGGAGGCGCCGGACGTGCGCATCTGCCTCGAGCTGCATCCCGGCGCGTCGGCGTACAACTCCGACTCGTTCCTGCGTCTCGCGCGGGCCGCCGGGCCCAACCTGGGCATCAACCTCGACCCGAGCCACTTCTGGTGGCAGCAGATCGACCCGCTGTGCGTCATCGACGAGCTCGGCGACCGGATCGGGTTTGCCCACGGCAAGGACACGCTGATCCACGCCGACCGGGTCCGGCGTCGCGGGGTGATCGACTGCGGGTTCCCGGTCGATCCCGACTCGGCCCCGTGGCATTTTGCCGCCGTCGGCGACGGGCACAGCCTCGAGGTGTGGGCCGAGATCCTGGGGGCGCTCCGCGCGGCCGGCTACGACGGCGACGTGTCGATCGAGCACGAGGACCCGCGCATGAGCGCCGAGGAAGGCATCGAGACGTCCCTGGCAGCGCTGCGGGCCGCACTGGCGCAGGCGGAAGTGCCGGTCGGGTGACCGTCACCATGGTCGATGTCGCACGCAGATCGGGAGTATCGGTGGCCACGGTCTCGAACGTCCTGCACCGCACGGCGCCGGTCTCGGAGGAGACGCGGCGGCGGGTGCTCGAGGCGATCGAGGAGCTTGGCTACCGCCAGAACGAGGTCGCCCGCTCGCTCAAGCGGCGGGCGACGCGCACGCTCGGCGTGGTCATCCCCGATGCCCTGAACCCGTTCCACGCGACCGTCGCCCTGCAGGTCGAGCGCCGGGCCCACCGTGACGGCTTCGCGGTGCTCCTGGCCGAGACCGAGAACGACCCGGCAACCGAGTCCGCTCAGGTGCGCGCACTGGTCGGGCGCCGGGTCGACGGGGTCATCTTCCCGGCCGTCACCGCGGGCTCGACGATCCCGTCGGAGCTGCTCGACCGCGGTGTCCCGGTGGTCGTGGTCTCGTTCGAGGGCCGCGACCCGCGCCTCGGCACCGTCCACGTCGACGAGCCCGCCGCGATGGAGGCGGTCGTCGATCACCTCACCGGCCTCGGCCACCAGCGGATCGCGTTCGCCCATTCGGGAGCGCACGAGGAGTCCGTCGACAGCCGCCCCGCCGCGCTGGCCGAAGCGCTCGCCCGCCGCGGGCTTCTGCCGGTGCCGGTGAAGGACGGCGCCACCGCCTTCTGCTGCACGAACGACGTGATCGCGATGGCGCTGATCGACCGGCTGGAGTGCGACGGCGTCTGCGTCCCCGCCGACGTGTCGGTCGTCGGCTTCGACGACATCCCCATGGCCGCCCACCGCCGGATCGACCTGACCACGGTGCACCAGCCGGCCGAGGAGATGGGGCAGCTGGCCGCCGAGATGCTGCTCTCGGCGATCGCCGCGGGCGGGCACGCCGCCCGGCGCGTGATCGTGCCCACCCAGCTCGTCGTCCGCGGGTCGACCGGACCTGTCCGGAGAGGCGGCTGATGGACGTCCGCTACGACCACGTGTCCAAGAGCTTCGCCGGCGTCGACGCGCTGATCGAGCTCGACCTCGACGTGCCCGACGGCACCTTCCTGGCGCTCCTGGGGCCGTCCGGCTGCGGCAAGACGACCGCGCTGCGGATCCTGGCGGGGCTCGAGGAGCCGACCACGGGCAGCGTCTTTCTCGGTGAGCGCAACGTCACCCGGCTGCAGCCCAAGGATCGCGACATCGCGATGGTGTTCCAGAGCTACGCGCTGTACCCGCACAAGAGCGTGGCCGACAACATCGGCTACCCGCTGCGGGTGCGGAAGGTGCCCAAGCCCGAGCGCGCCGAGCGGGTCGCCGAGGTCGCGCGGATGCTCTCGATCGATCCGCTCCTCGACCGCATGCCGCGGCAGCTCTCGGGCGGCCAGCGCCAGCGCGTCGCGCTCGCACGCGCGATCGTGCGCGAGCCCCGCGTGTTCCTCATGGACGAGCCCCTGTCCAACCTCGACGCCCAGCTGCGGCTGCAGATGCGGATCGAGATCAAGCGGCTGCAGAAGCAGCTCGCGGTCACCACGCTCTACGTCACCCACGACCAGGTCGAGGCCATGACCATGGCCGACATGGTGGCCGTCATGCACGAGGGCCGGCTCCAGCAGCTCGCCACACCGGCCGACCTGTACGCCCGTCCGGCCAATCTGTTCGTCGCCCGCTTCTGCGGGTCGCCGCCGATGAATGTGCTCAAGGGCGAGGTCACCTCCGGCGTCTTCACGCACACGCAGGGGTCGATCGATCTCGGGGCGGAGTCGGTGCGCGGTCCCGCGATGCTCGGCTTCCGGCCAGAGCACGCCGCGATGGTCGCACCCGGAACGCCCGACTCGCTCGCGGGCGAGATCTACGTGGTCGAGCCGCTCGGGAACGAGACGCTGATCACGATCGCCCTCGGCGACGACCTGGTCAACCTGCGCGCCGCCGCCGGCGTCGACCCGGCCATCGGCACCCGCATCGGGCTCCTGCCCGAGCGCGGCCGCCTGCACCTCTTCGACTCGGAAACCGGCGCCGCCATCCCCGCGGCGCCCGCACAGAAGGAGGAGTCCCCGCCATCCCCCCCACCGACCACTCCAACTCCGCCCCCATCCGCGTCAGCCACCGAAGGAGCGTTGCATGAGCGACAACATGAGCAGTGAGCGCGGTTCGCGCTCGTACACCCGCCGCCAGATCGTCAAGGGGGCGATCGGCACCGGCGCGGTTCTCGGCCTGAGCCCGCTCGCGGCAGCCTGCGGCGGCGGTTCGAGCTCGTCCGGCGGCAGCGCCGGCGGCAG
>DATCPV010000329.1:0-1761 GCA_036569885.1 Gaiellales bacterium
GGTCTGGAACGACCCGCCGGTCAGCCGCTCGAAGGCCTCGACGTAGCGGGCGCGCGTGCCCTGCACCACCTCGGCCGGGATCTCGGGCCCGGGCGGCGTCTTGTCCCAGTCGAGCGTCTCGAGCCAGTCGCGCACGAACTGCTTGTCGTAGGACGGAGGCGAGCCGCCCGGCGCGTAGTCGTCCACGGGCCAGAACCGGGAGGAGTCCGGCGTCAGCACCTCGTCGCCGATCACCGTCCGGCCGTCGCCGTCGAGCCCGAACTCGAACTTGGTGTCGGCGATGATGATGCCGTGCTCGAGGGCGTAGTCGGCGGCGTTGCGGTAGACCGCGATCGAGAGCTGCTCGATCTGCGTGAAGCGATCCTCGCCGACCAGCGTGACCCCAGCCTCGCGGTCGATGTTCATGTCGTGCCCCTCGGTCGCCTTGGTCGACGGCGTGAACAGGGGCTCGGGCAGCTTGTCGCCCTCGCGCAGGCCGCTCGGCAGGGGGTGCCCGCACACCGATCCGGTGGCGCGGTAGTCCTTCCACCCCGACCCCGCCAGGTACCCGCGGACGACGCACTCGATCGGCAGCATCGTCAGCCGGTGCACCAGCATCGAGCGGCCGGCCAGGTCGGGAATGCCCTGGGCCTCGGCCGGGAAGTCGGCGACGTCCATGCTGATCAGGTGGTTGGGGACGATGCCGATGGTGCGCTCGAACCAGAACCGCGAGAGCGCGGTCAACACCCGGCCCTTGTCGGGGATCGGCGTCGGTAGGACGACGTCGAACGCCGATATCCGGTCGCTCGCGACCATCAGCAGCCGGTCGCCGAAGCCGTACAGCTCGCGCACCTTGCCCGATGCCTCGTGCAGATGCGACAGGGTGTCAGACATGCGCCACCTCCGGGCGTCGTAGGGTGCGGTCGAAGATCTCGTCCACATGGGTGAGAAGCGAGTCGAGGTCGAAAACGCGGTCGAGCTCCGCCGCATCGAGCACCGCCGCCACCTCGGCGTCGGCCTCGAGCAGGCCGCGCAGCGGCACCTCCCGGTCCCAGGCGGCGAGTGCGTTTCGCTGCACGAGCTCGTAGGCGCGCTCACGGCTCAGTCCGGCCTCGACGAGCCGCAGGAGCACCGTGCCGGAGAACACGAGGCCGTGCGAGGCCTCGAGGTTTCGGAGCATCCGCTCGGGATCGACCGAGAGGCCCTCGATCAGCCAGCGGGCGCGGTCGAGCATGTAGTCGAGCCCGATGGTCGAGTCGGGCAGGACGACCCGCTCGGCCGAGGAGTGCGAGATGTCGCGTTCGTGCCACAGCGCGATGTCCTCGAGGCCGACGTGGGCGTTTGCCCGCAGGACCCGAGCCAGGCCGCAGATGCGCTCGCACACGATCGGGTTGCGCTTGTGGGGCATCGCCGAGGAGCCCTTCTGGCCGGCAGCAAACGGCTCCAGCGCCTCGCGCACCTCGGTGCGCTGCAGATGGCGGATCTCGAGCGCGAACCGCTCGAGCGAGGCGCCGGCGCCGGCGATGGCCGAGAGCAGCGCCGCGTGGCGGTCGCGGGGCACGACCTGCGTGGCGACGTCCTCGCGGTCGAGACCGAGGGCGGCGAGCGCGGCGGCCTCCATGCGCGGGTCGGAGTTGGAGTAGGCCCCCACCGCGCCGGAGAGCTTGCCGACCCGCACCCCGTCGAAGGCGGCCTGCAGGCGCACGCGCTGACGGCGTAGCTCGGTCACCCAGCCGAGCACCTTCAGGCCGAAGGTGGTGGGCTCGGCGTGGACGCCGTGGG
>DATCPV010000330.1:0-6405 GCA_036569885.1 Gaiellales bacterium
CGCGCGACGGGCGCTCGAGGCGGCCGGTGCGCGCGACGTCGTCGTTGCGGGCGAGTGCACCATCTGCACACCTGATCGCTACTTCTCGCACCGGCGCGACCACGGTGTGACGGGGCGCCAGGGAGTGGTGGGGGTGCTGCATGGTTGACGCCGCCGTCGTTTCGGCCAACCTCGCCCGGATCCGCGAACTGGTTGGCCCCGGCGTCGAGATCCTGGCCGCGACCAAATACGTGGAGCCCGCCGACCTGCCCGCACTCCATGAGGCGGGTATCACACTCGTCGGCGAGAACCGCACCGACGCACTCGCCGCCAAGCAGGCGGAGTTCGGTGAGCTGTTCACCTGGGACTTCATCGGGCACGTCCAGAGCCGCAAGGTGCGCGACCTGGTCGGCCGCGTGCGCCTCATCCACGCGGTCGACTCGCACTCGGCGTGCGAGCAGATCGAGACCCGGCGGGAGCCGGGGGCGACCATCGACTGCCTGCTGCAGGTGAACGTCGCGGGCGAGGACACCAAGGCCGGAGTCGCGCCGGCCGAGGTGGACGCATTCCTGGAGGCGGCCGCACCGTTTGCCGGCGTGCGCTTCTGCGGCCTCATGACCATGCCGCCCGCGATCGCCGATCCCGAGCTCGCCCGGCCGTGGTTTGCGGCACTGCGCGAGGCGCGCGACCGGCTGGCCCCGCGGTGGGCCGGACGGCACGAGTTCACCCAGCTGAGCATGGGGACGAGTCAGGACTGCGCCGTCGCCGCGCAGGAGGGTGCCACCATCGTGCGGGTGGGCGGCGTCCTGTACGGGCGGTAGAGTTCTCCGTTACATGGCCCTGAGCGATCTGTGGAACTCGACGCTGGTCTACTTCGGTGTGCGCGAGGAGGACTGGGAGGACGAGTACGACGACGACGGATCCGCTGCCCATGAGGATCTGGAGCAGGTCTACAGCGAACGCCCAAATGTCCGCCGGCTGTCACCGCGACGCCGTCCCGGAGCCGAATTCGACGACATCTTCTCGGAGGAGGCGCCGCGGGCGGTGCCGATCCGGGGAGGCCGGGGAGGGCCACCGGCGGCCCAAAACGGACACCGCGCCGCCGGGCAGGTGTCGCTGGTGGTGCCGAAGAGCTTCAACGACGCCCAGAAGGTGGCCGACAAGCTCAAGGCCGACGTGCCGGTGATCATCAACCTGCAGAGCGCCGATCCCGAGCTGGCCAAACGGCTCGTCGACTTCGCAAGCGGGCTCACGTACGCGCTCGACGGGTCAATGCAGCGCGTGGCCGACCGCGTGTTCCTGCTGACACCGAGCTCCATCGCGGTGTCGGCCGAGGACAAGGCGCTCCTCATGGAGCGCGGCTTCTTCAACCAGTACTGACGCCCGCACCCGGGCGGCGATACGCTACCGGGCCGATGAGCGCCACCGCCCCCGTGCTCGGCCTGCTCGGCGCCGGCAACATCGCCTCGGCGATGGTGGCCGGCTGGTGCAGCGCGGACCCCGCCATGGGCGAGCGCATCGTCGTGACCGATCGCGGCTCCGGCCGGGCGGCTGCGCTGGCCGAGCGCCACGGGCTGCGCCACGTCGCGGCCAACGCCGACGTCGTCGCCGCGGCCGACATCGTCGTCCTGTGCGTGAAGCCGGTCGACGTCGAGAAGGTGCTGCGCGAGGTGTCGGGCCTCGTGACCCCCAGGAAGTCGATCGCCTCGGTCGCGGCCGGGGTGGGCACCGCGACGCTCGAGACCATCCTCGACGTGGACGCCCCGGTGTTCCGGTTCATGCCCAACGTCGGCGTCCGCGTGGGGGCGGGCACGCTGGCGTTCTCGGCCGGGAGGTTCAACGACACCGCCGCCGAACAGGCGGTGCTCGAAGCGTTCTCGCTGCTGGGCGAGGTGGTGCCGCTGGAGGAGCGCCTGTTCGACGCCGCGACGGCGCTGTCGGGCTCTGGCCCGGCCTTCCTCGGCCTGATCATCGAGGCATTCGAGGACGCCGGCATCGTCGCCGGCCTGACCCATGCCGATGCGCGCCGCCTGTTTCTCTCGACGGTCGCGGGCACGGCGGCGCTCCTGCGTGCGGACGATCTCGGCTGCTCGGATCTGCGCCGGATGGTGACGAGCCCCGGAGGCACCGCCGCAGCCGGGCTGGCGTCGATGGAGCGGGGCGGGGTGCGCGGAGCCATCATCGACGGCGTGTCGGCCGCCGCACGTCGGGCCGGCGAGCTAGGCTGACGCCGACGATGGGGATCACGACAGCCGAGCAGTTCGTCTTCTCGCTGTATCTGGTCTATTCGCTCCTCGTCATCCTCTACGTGCTGATGTCGTGGCTGCGGCTGCCCTACAGCATCTGGATCGGCCGCATCCGGGGATTCCTGCACGACACGGTCGAGCCGGTGCTGGGGCCGATCCGGGGCGTGCTGCCGCCGCTGGGCGGGCTCGATCTCAGCCCGCTCGTCCTGCTGATCGGGCTGTCGGTGGTCGAGCGGCTCCTGATCGCCGTGCTCGACGGCTTCCGCTAAGAACCGCTCCTCCGCGTGGGCAGGAGTCCGGCCTTCGGCACCGAACCGGCCGGTATGACGATGTCACCTGCAGAGCTGCGACACGAACGACCCGGGCGCGGGCTGCTCGGGTACCGCCGTACCGACGTCGACCGGCTGCTGGTCGAGGCAACCGTGGCCTACGAGGCCGTGTGGCGCGAGCGCGCCGACCTCCAGGACACGGTGCACGAGCTGCAGCAGGAGGTCAGCCGCCATCGCGAGGGCGAGCAGGCGATGCGAAATGCACTTGTGACGGCCGAGCGGGCCGCCGACGAGATGCGCGCGAGCGCGTCGCGTCAGGCCGAGCTGATCGTGCGTGAGGCCGAGGCCAAGAGCCGCGATCTCGTCCACGAGGCCTACGCCGAGCGTGAGCGCGTCCGCCGTGAAGGCTCGCGCATGCAGGCCGAGGAGGCCGAGTTCCGGCTGCGGCTGCGGGCGCTCCTGGGCGCGATCCTCGAGGCCGTCCGCGACCACGAGCAGCGGCTGGCAGGATCCGACGCGGCGCGGTCCCCGGCGCCGGGCGACACCCAGCAGATCACGGGTCAGCCGGACGACGTCGTCCGCGCCCGCTGAGAAAGAGGCCGCCGAGAGGGCGTGGGTATACTCATGAGCCGGGGGGTGACCCATGGCCGTGAGCGTCGACATCGAAGCCGTCAAGCGCCGCTTGGTCGCGGAGCGGACGGGAATTCTGCAAGAGCGCCGGCGGCTGCTGGAGGACTCCTCACGGTCGCCGGAGGCCGCCGCCGATGACGACGGCGGCGATACGCACAAGCCCGACGGGTCGTCCGAGACGCTCGACCGCGAGGTCTCGCTCTCGCTCGAGGACAACGCCGACCACCTGCTCGCAGCGATCGACTCGGCGCTGGCACGGGTTGCGGCCGGCGCCTACGGCAACTGCGAGCGCTGCGGAGAGGTGATCGGCCGCGAGCGTTTGGAGGCCCTGCCGTGGGCGACGAAGTGCATCGCGTGCAAGCGTCTGGAGGAGCGGGGCTGATCCACGTGGAGGCAGAGCCCCGGTCGGTGCACCGGGCGGGGTCGTTGCAGTGGGCGGGCCTCGTGGCGGTGGCGATCGCTGCAATCGTCGCCGATCAGGTGACAAAGCGCGCGATCGAGCGCCGGCTGGCACTGGAGGAGTCGCACCGGGTGCTCCCGTTCCTATCGATCACGCACGTGCGTAACAACGGGATCGCGTTTGGGATCTTCCCGGGCAAGCTCGCCGTCGTGTCGGTGCTGACGGCCGCGGCGGTCGTGTGGATGCTGGTGCACTTCGCCCGCTCCGGGTCGCGCCACGTGCTGTTTCCGGTCGCGCTCGGGCTCCTCGTCGGCGGAAGCGTCTCGAACCTGGCCGACCGGCTTCGTGACGGCCACGTCACCGACTTCATCCACATCAGCCACTGGCCGACGTTCAACCTCGCCGACAGCTTCATCGTGATCGGGGTCGCGCTCCTGGCGCTCGGCCTGATCCGGGTCGAGCACCATGCCGGCCCGGCGCCCACGGACGCCGAGGGGCCGCCGGAGCTCGAGCTGCCGTGATCGAGCTGCGGGTGGCGCCGGACTCCGGCGGCATGCGCCTCGACCGGTTCGTCGCCACACATGCGGATGTCGGGTCACGGGCCGGGGCCGAGCGGCTGATCGAGGCAGGCCGCGTCCTCGTCGACGGTACGGCACGGCCGAAGGCCCACCGGCTCGCCGCGGGCGCGGTGGTGAGCCTGCCCGAGCCGGAGGTCACCGCTGCGGGCCCGCCTCCGGCCGACCTCGGCGTGCCGGTCGTCTACGCCGACCAGAACCTGATGGTGGTCGACAAGCCCGCGGGTCTGCTCGTGCACTCGGTCCCGGGGTACTCGGCGCCCACGCTGGTCGATGCGCTGGCCGGCGCCGGAGCGGGCGGCGAGGAGGGTCGTCCGGGCATCGTCCACCGGCTCGACCGGGACACGTCGGGGCTGCTCCTGGTGGCGCGCGACCCGCGCACGCACGCGCGGCTGCAGGCGCAGCTGCGGCTGCGCCGGATCGGCCGCACCTATCTGGCACTCGTGCGCGGGCGGCCCCGCTCGCGCCGGGGCCGGATCGAGGCGCCCATCGGCCGCGACCGCCGCGACCCCACCCGGATGTCGCTCGAGACCGACCGGCCCCGCGATGCCGTCACCGCCTTCGAGCTGGTCGAGGCGCTGCACGGCCGCTCGCTCCTGCGGGTGACGCTCGGTACGGGCCGCACCCACCAGATCCGCGTCCACCTGGCGTCGATCGGCAACCCGGTGGTCGCCGACCCGGTGTACGGCCACGGCCCGGAGCTCGGCCTCGAGCGCCAGTTCCTGCACGCAGCCGAGCTGCGTCTGACCCATCCCGTCACCGGCGAGGACATGCTCCTGCGGTCGGAGCTGCCCGCCGATCTGGCCGCGGCGCTCGCGGCCGCCCGGCAGGCGTAGGTTCAGGTTCTACGCCAGGCGCTCGGGGCGCACCCGGTGCGCCCAGACGGCGAAGGCCGTTGCCAGCCCGGCGGCCAGCCCGAACACGAAGAAGGCGAGGAACCCGAACGCGGCGAGGACGAGCGCGAGGACGACCTCACCACGCGTTGGCCGCTCGATCGCGCCTCCACGTGCGCGGTGCCGCCCGAGCACCACAACGTCGCAGGCGGCGAGCAACACCGGCACGGCGGCGAGCAGGATGAGTGGAATGAACGGGATCGCGATCACCGCGGTGGAGGACGTGCTGTCGTGGATCGACCTCATCCCGCTGTCCGTGAACGCGCCGAATACCGTCGCGGCAGAGGCGCCGAGCTACCACGGCATGTCCGTCGACACGGCCGCCAGGGCGAGGAACGGGATTGCCTCGAGGGCGAGAAGGAACACGACGCCATCGACTCCGTAGCCTCCGCCGACCCAGAGCGGGCCGGCCGCGGCGAACACCGTACCGATGCCGATCACCAGTGCGCGGGGGTGGTGTCTCATCCGGTTCATAGCTCACATGCTATGGGAACGAGTATGGCACGTCAAGGGCCCGGAGGGAATTCTCGTCCGCTAGAATCACGCCGCTTCTCCGTTCAGTACCTCTACCCGGCGGATTCATGGTGCGCCGGCGGTGTTCCGCAGCAGCCGCGGGACTCCGGAGCGCCCCGCCGGACATGCCACACCAACCGATCAGAAGGAGTGCCCGTGCCAACGGTCACAATGAGAGAGCTGCTCGAGGCCGGAGTCCACTTCGGCCACCAGACGAGACGCTGGAACCCCAAGATGCGCCGGTTCATCTTCGGCGAGCGGGGCGGCATCTACATCATCGACCTGCAGCAGACGATGGCGCTTCTGCACGAGGCGTTCAACTACGTCGGCAATATCGGTGAGCGCAACGGCACGGTGATGTTCGTGGGCACGAAGAAGCAGGCCCAGGACGCCGTCGCCGAGCATGCCGGCCGGGTCGGCATGCCCTACGTCAACCACCGCTGGCTCGGCGGTCTTCTCACCAACTACCGCACGATCCAGGAGCGGATCGCCGCCCTGCACGGCCTGCGCCGGCAGAAGAGCGAGGGTCAGCTCGACCTGCTGCCGTCCAAGGAGCGGGCATCGACGCTGTCGGAGCTCGAGAAGCTCGAGGCGAACCTGGGCGGAGTGGCCGACACGCGCAAGCTGCCCGATGCCATCGTCGTGATCGACATGAAGAAGGAGGCGCTCGCGGTCCGCGAGGCGCGGCGCCTGAACATCCCGGTCATCGGCCTGGTCGACACGAACTGCGACCCCGACGACGCCGACTTCGTGATCCCGGGCAACGACGACGCCATCCGCTCGTCGGCGCTGATCGTGCGCCTGCTGGCCGATGCGATCGCCGAGGGCAAGAACCGCGGCGTGAAGGTGTCCGACTTTGTGCCCGAGGAGGGCGAGGAGGCCGCGCCGCCGGTTGAGGCC
>DATCPV010000331.1:0-3131 GCA_036569885.1 Gaiellales bacterium
GAGCAGGACGACGGCGAGCGTGAAGAGCCACGTCACGAAGCGGCCGTGCGAGCCCGAGCCGCCGGCGCTGACCAGGACCCCGCCCCGGGCGTTGGCGCTGGCGTCGCCGCCCGCTCTGCCGTGCCCGCTGACGCCTTTCGGCAGGGCCTTCTTCCCATTCGCCGTGAGGCCGAGGAGCGCACGAACCGCCGAAGGGATGGTGATGGCGCCGCCGCCGGCTCTGGTCTTCGCGAAGCTGGGGCTGGAGATCGACGTGTCGGTCGGCACGTGTGCGCCCGGCGTCGGCTCGAACGGCTGCCACCCGTACCCGGGGAAGTAGACCTCGACCCAGGCGTGGGCGTCGCGGTCGTTGACGATGTAGGTGTCGGCGCCCTGCAGCTTGCCCTGGGTGAACCCGACGGCGACTCTCGCCGGGATCCCGTGCATGCGCAGCACGAGCGCCATCGCGCCCGAGAACATCTGGCAGTAGCCGCGGTGCGCGTGCAGCATGAACTCGGCCAGCGGCGGCAGCGCGTTGGGGAGGTTCGGCGTGAGCGAGTACTTGAAGGGCGGGCTGCGGAAGTACTGCTCGAGAGCCAGCACCGCCCCGTACTCGGTCTTCGCCTGCGAGGCATGCGAACTCGTCCACGCCTGGTTGGAGGCCTGCATGAACTCGGGTGCCAGCGGCGCCACGTGCGGCGGCAGCTTCGCCGGCCAGATGGGGATCGGGAGGCCGTCGAGGACGGTCTCGTCCCGGATCTCGGCCGGGAAGTCCCGGCCGGCGGAGTTGAGCTCGTCCACGGTCGGGGTCGGGTCGTAGACCCGCACGCTGTAGGTGGCGTTTCGGGGGACGTCGGCGAGCGTCGTCACGGTGCCGTCGGAGCTGAGCAGCGACTCCATCCCGCCCGGCAGGTTCCACCGCACGGGCTGGTCCGCGCCGACCAGGTGGTCGTCGGCCAGGCCGAGCACCTTCACGCTGACCGTGACCAGGTGGTGGCCGACGTTCTCATTGAGCGGCAGGTCGGCTGTCGGTACGGAAAGCGAGCCGTCGTTTGCGCTTGCCACCAGCCGGTCTTGGTTGGAGAACTGCCAGTGGTCGACGAGAAACGTGCTGAGGGTGGCCGCCTTCCAGTACATCGGGGTCGGTGAGGTCACCTCGAGCACCTTGGTGCGCTTCTTTGGCCAGTGCAGCGGCGTGTACGTCTGGTTCCACATGAAGTCCACGTTCACGAGCGGTCCGTCGTGGGCGAGCGGGTTCCACGTCTGCCATTGCAGGAAGGCGCTCTTGGTCACCCCCGGGGCGGTGCCGACGACGAGCCCGGCGACCACGACAGCCACGCTCAGGCCGACCACCTGGGCGTCGCCCGCGAGCCGGCGGCCGTCGCGCTCGGAGGTCACCACCAGGGTCAGCAGGGCGAGCACGAGGAACACTCCCGCGCGGAAGGTGTCGGAGTGCAGCGGCAGCACCGTGCTGGGGAGCGCGAACAGCGCGAAGGCGACGCCGATGCCGGGCAGCGCCGATCCACGGCGCACGAGCAGCCACGCGAGCACGGCCGCCGCGGCAAAAAATGCGAGCCGCAGATCGTGATCGGCGCCTGGGAAGCGGCCGGCATCGATCGGCGTGTGCGCTCCGAACCAGTCGCGCAGGCCGTTCACCACCAGCGTCCCCACGCGTTCGGGGTAGATCCCCTGCCGGCTCTGCCATGGCCAGGTGTGGGTGACGTGGCCGATCGCGGCGACGGCGACCGCCACGATCGAGACGAGCGTCGCCAGGCGGCTGCCGCCGACCAGCGCCACCACCGTCGGTACGACGCCGAGGATCGCCAGCAGCGTGAGCTCGTGGGCGCCCATGTGCGGCTGCTCGAGCCGCGTCCAGTGCCAGCCGCCGAAGAGCAGGAACCCGGTCGTCAGAGCCGCGGCCGTGATGCGGCCGGGAGTCAGCTGCTCGAGGTTCGGTCTACCCACGGGCCACCACCAGCCGGAGCACCGGCGCCGAGAGCGCCCTGCCGACATGGTCATCCGCGCGGATCCGTGCGACCGCCACGCCCGAGCGCGTCAGCCGCAGGGCCGCCGCCTCGGGGCCGGTGGTGCGCGCGCTCTTCTTGCCGTTGAAGCTGGCACCGTCGACCCAGACGACGGCCGGGTCGCACTGGGCCGTGCGCATGGCGAGCACCCGCTCGGCGAGCGAGGCCGAGACGTTTGCCGTGATCACGAAGACGCGCGCGGCGTCGACCGGGTCGGGGCCGCGGCCGGCCTCGGCCAGGAACTCGGCGAGCGGGCGCGGTGCGGTCGCCTGGACAGCCGCGAGCTCGCCCAGCACGGATGCCCAGTCGCCGCTTCCGAATCCCAGCCGGTGGCGACTGCGCTGGTTGGCGTGGATCACGAGCGAGCTGCGCTGGCCCGAGTCGGACATGCGGCGCAGGAGCGACGCCGCAGCCCGCACCTGCATGTCGAAGGTGGAGTCGGGGGCGGTTCCGATCACGGCCGCGGCCTCGCCGTCGAGCAGCACGCACGCCTCGTCACGCGGCGTGTCCTGCATCTCCTTCACCATCAGGATGCGGCGGCGGGCGGTCGAGCGCCAGTGCACGCGGCGCAGGCTCTCGCCCTGCTGGTGCTCGCGGATGCTGTGCAGGTCGTAGCCCGCGCTGCGGTGCAGGAGCGCGCGCCCGCGCTCACCGCCCGGGGTGCCGCCGTCGGTGAACAGCCCCTCGAGGTCGTACACGCGCGGATAAACGAGCATCTGGTCGGCGCGGTCCATCGCGACCCGGGCCTCGGCCAGCCCGAAGGGGTCGCGGAGGATGAGCTCGGCGCCGTCCAGGCGGTAGCGCCCCCGCGGCGCCGACAGGATCTCGTACCGGCCGCGCAGCACCCGCCCGCGCCGCACCAGCTCGGTGCGGACAGCGTGGGTGCTCCCGAGCCGGTCGAGCATGACCGCCCGTCCGGGAATCGGGCCGCCGGTGTCGGGCCGCACCTCGAGGCCGACGTCGATGCTCTGGCCCTCGGTGAGCTCGAGGTGGCCGGTGCGGCGGCGAAGGAGCATCGGCCGGTCGAGCACCTTGACCCACGCGAGCGCCGCCAGCGGGGCGATCGAGAGACCAACCGCCACCGGGAACATGACCGCCGTGCCGAACCCCCACGAGACGAGATAGAGG
>DATCPV010000332.1:0-6925 GCA_036569885.1 Gaiellales bacterium
CCTGGACGCCGCCCGCCTGCTCACTGAGGGAGACGCGGCCGGGGCGGCGGAGCTCGCCCGCAGCTCAGCCGATCGGTTCGCCGAGACCGGCGCAGAGTGGGAGGCCGCGGTGTCGAGACTGACCCTGGCCGAAGCGCTGCACGCCCTCGGCCGCGCTGGCGATGCGGCGGCAGCGCTCGCGGAGGCCGAGCCGGCACTGCGGCGGGCGGGCGCGGTGGCCGAGCTCGAGCGGTTCGCCGCCCTGTCGGCTCGCGGTTGATGGTGGTCTAGTCTGGGGGCATGGCGGCCGACTACACCACGCTCCCCGCGAACCTCCCGGTGCCCGAGGACGACGGCGGCGCCGATCATCTCGCCGGTATGGCGATGCCAACGCTCGTGCTCGACTCCTCGCAGGGGCCGGTCGACCTCGCCGAGCTGTCCAGCCGGCGCGCGGTCATCTACATCTACCCGCACACGGGCGTTCCCGGCGAGCCGCTGGCGCAGGGGTGGGATGCCTTCCCGGGCGCGCGTGGCTGCACGCCGGAGTCGTGCGGCTTTCGCGACCACGCGGCCGAGCTGGCGACGGCGGGTGCGCGCGTGGCCGGCCTGTCGGGCCAGACGCCGGCTGAGCAGGTCGAGTTCGCGGAGCGAAACCGGATGCCGTTCCCGGTGATCGCCGATCCGCAGCTGCGCCTGCGCGATGCGCTTTCGCTTCCGACCTTCGAGCTGAACGGGCTGGTCTACCTGCGCCGGCTGACGCTCGTGGCCGAGCGCCGGGCGATCGTCAAGGCGTTCTATCCGGTGTTCCCGCCCGATCGACACGCCGGCGTGGTGCTCGCGTGGCTCGCCCGGCGCGGCCCGCTCGAGGAGTAGCCGATCGCGCCCGGCACCGAAGGACGCACCGTCGCCATCGTCGGCGGCGGCGCGAGCGGCACCCTCACCGCGGTGCACATGCTGCGCGCGGCGGTGCCGGTGCGGATCGTGATGATCGAGCGCAGCGACCGGACGGCGCGCGGCGTTGCCTACAGCACGCGCTTCCCACAGCATCTTCTGAATGTGCTTCCCGGGACCATGAGCGGCCTGGCCGACGATCCCGATCACCTCCTGCGGTGGCTCGATGATCACGGCGAGGGACAGGCCGGGCCGCTGGCGTTCGTGCGGCGATCGACCTACGGCGACTACCTGAGCGCGCTCCTGCGCGCGAGCGTCGAGGCGTCGGCCTGGGCGTTCGAGCATCGCCAGGCCGAGGCGGCCGGCATCTCACTCGAGGCGGGACGGGTGCGCGTCGCTCTCGGGGACGGTGGTCACGTCGATGCCGATCGAGTCGTGCTCGCGATCGGGAACCTGCCGCCGCGCAGCGTCCCGCTGCAATCGGGCGACTGGCCGGCGGATGCCTCCCGCTACATGCGCGACCCCTGGAGCCCCGGAGCGCTCGACGATCTCCCGGCCGGTGACGCGCTCCTGGTCGGCACGGGGCTGACCATGATCGACGTGGCGCTTCGCATCAGTGCCGACCGGCCGGATTCCAAACTCATCGCCATCTCCCGTACCGGCCTCATGCCCCATGTGCACCGGCCGACTGGACCGACACCCCGCAGCGAGTTTCACCCCCCACCTCCGGGCACCCCGCTGCGGGCGCTGGCCGCCGCCGTGCGAGCCGCCACCGCCGCGGCCGAACAGGCGGGCGGAGATTGGCGCGATGTCATTCACGCGCTGCGACCGCACACGCAGCCGCTGTGGATGGGCCTGAGCCCCGCCGACCAGCGCCGCTTCGTGGCCCGGTTCGCGCGTTTCTGGGATACCCATCGCCACGGGATGGCACCCGCGATCGGCGCGCGGGTCGAGGCACTTCGCGCGAACGGGCAACTGACCATCCTGGCCGGACGGCTCCACACGGTTGACGAAGACGATGCCGGGCTCACGTTCTCGGCGGTGCGCCGCGGCACGGGTGAGGTCATGACCCGGCGGGTCGCCTACGCGGTCAACTGCACCGGCCCGGGAGTCTCGGTCGTCGGCGCGGGATCCCCGCTTCTGGACGATCTCTGTGCGCAGGGCCTGGCGCGCCCCCACCCGCTCGGCCTCGGCCTGGACACGGGCGCGGGAGGTGCCCTCCGCCAGGCGAGCGGCCGTCTCTCTCCCGAGTTGTTCACCCTCGGGTGGATGCGCCGCGGGGAGCTCTGGGAATCGGTCGCGATCCCCGAGATCCGTGCGCAGGCCGCCGCGCTCGCCCACGACCTCTAGAGTCCCCCGCATGGTGAGCACACCCCGGTCGGTGCGGGTGGCGGTGATCCAGGACGCGCCGGTCGTCTTCGAGCTCGAACCGACGCTCGAGAAGGTCGCCGAGCTCGCGAGCCGCGCCGCCGGCGGCGGTGCTCAGCTCGCGGTGTTCCCTGAGGCGTTTGTCGGCGGGTATCCGAAGGGGATGGACTTCGGGGCGGTGATCGGATCGCGCACCGATGAGGGCCGCGAGCAGTTTCGCCGCTACTGGGCCGGCGCCGTCGACGTGCCCGGCCCGGCGGCCGCGCGCCTCGGTCAGGCGGCAGCCGATGCCGGCCTGCACGTCGTGATCGGCGTGATCGAGCGCGACGGGGGGACGCTCTACTGCTCGGCTCTCTTCTTCGCCCCCGACGGCGAGCTGCTGGGAAAACACCGCAAGCTGATGCCGACCGCCATGGAGCGGCTCGTGTGGGGATTCGGAGACGGATCGACCATGCCGGTCATCGCCACCCCGCTCGGCCGGATCGGCGCCGTCATCTGCTGGGAGAACTACATGCCGCTGATGCGGGCGGCGATGTACGCGAAGGGCATCGAGCTCTACTGCGCCCCGACCGCCGATGACCGGGAGCTGTGGCAGGCCACCGTGCGCCACATCGCCCGCGAGGGCAGGTGCTTCGTCCTGTCGGCGTGCCAGTTCCTGCGCCGCAGCGACTGCCCCGACGACTACCCGGTCGCCGCGGCCCCCGACACCGTGCTGATGGCCGGCGGCAGCTGCATCGTCGCCCCGACGGGCGAGCTGTTGGCGGGGCCGGCGCGTGACGGGTGCTGTGTGCTGCTTGCCGACCTCGATCTCGACGACATCCCCCGCAACACGTTCGACTTCGACGCCGTCGGCCACTACGCCCGGCCGGACATCTTCCAGCTGCAGGTGGATGAGCGGGCGAGGCCGCCCGTCGGCGGCGGCGAGGTTTAGGCGGCGCGGTCGGTGGTTCGGCGGTCGGGCGTGGCGGGCTGCGCCTGGACGTAGCGCTCGAGCAGGAGCGTTTGCTCGGGGTGCGGCGCGAGGATCTCGCAGCCGATGCGGCGACGGCCGTAGGGGGCAGGCGCGGGGTTGACGACGCGCGCCTCAGCGTAGAAGTTGGCGTCTCCGAGCTGTGTGCTCAGCCCGACGATGTCGCCCGCAGCGAGCTTGCGCTCCGTCAGGAATGCGAAGCCGGTGACCGACAGGTCGACGAGCGGCACGTCGAACTCCTCGTGCGCCCGGTGATGCCTGCTCGCGACGACGGTGACCAGTGCGAGCTGACTGGCGTGGGCACGGACGACGGCGCGATACGGCTTTCTGCGCGAGACCGCGGTGATGGCGAGGTCGACCCGCCCGAGTGAGCCGCCTTCGAAGTACAGGCCGGCAACGTGGCAGGCGATGTCGTACCCGCCCCGATCCTGCGAGCGGATCGGGATGACGAGCGCCATGTCCTCGTGGGCCTCGGCCCAGGGCATCATCGCGTGGACGTGCCCGTCCTCCTCGGCGTAGATCCGCAGGGTGCTGGCGGCGCCGTCGCTCTTGTAGGCATCGATGTCGAACGGGAGCTCGGGCAGAATTGCCCGAGCCATCTGCAGGTTACGGTCGGCGTTCTCCATCGAGCTTCACTGCCGGTCAGGCTATGCCGCGCGCTGGACGGGCTTCGGCGGAAGCAGCTCGGCCCGGGCCTTCTCGAGGGACGACGCGATTGAGGCCTGCATGTCCAGGGCTCGATCCATGGCATCGCGGGCATCCGAGCGATCCCTCTCCGCCTCGGCGCGCAGCTGCGCGATCTCGCCGTCCGCGGCGGCCCGCTTCTGCGCGAGGTCATGCGCGGCGGCCTCCTCGGCCTGCGCCAGCGCCTGGTCGGCGGCCTCGCGGTCCCGGCGCAGCTCCCGCTCGAACTCGCGCCGGCGCTTCTCGATCGTCCGCTCCGCGCTCGTGCGTGCCCGCTCGGCCTTGGTCTCGGCGGCGGCGACCCACTTCTCGGCCTTGTCCTCGACCTCGTGGATGGCGCGGCTGCACTCCTCCTGGCACGCGGCCCACTGCTGCTCGCACGCCTGCTTCAGGCTCGCGACGTCGCTCTCGACGAACGCCTCGAGTCCGGCGACCGTCCGCTTCGCCCGCTCGACGGCCTCGCCCAGGAGATGCAGGTCCTGTGACACCGTGACCGACATCGGCACCTCGGCGATCGAATCGACGTCGGCCTCCACAGCGTCCGTCTCCTCCACGTCAATCTCTTCCGCATCCATCTGGGTCTCCTCGTGATCGTCGTCCGACTCGTCGACTGCAATTTCCTCCGCCACCGGCTCCTCGACCTCGGCCACGACGGGCTCCTCGGCCGGCGCGGGGCTCTCGGCTGCTCCGAAGGCCTCCTCGAGATCGGCGGCGAGGCGGGTGTAGAACGCGCGCACGTCATCCGGGTCGTAGCCGGGCGACGAAACCTCGAAATCGGCCTCCCGCAACCGCGCCGCCTCGGTGCCGGCGTCGATCGTTGAATCCTCGATCTGCGCGCATAGGCCCTCTAGGTCGGCGTCCACGTCGTCGGGGCTCCACCCGGTCGTCACGAGCGCAAAGCTGGTGCTGCGAAGAATCTGCAAGTCAAACATGGATGGGCCTCCGTCGGGGTCACGGTGCGGGACGTCCGCTTCACTCATTTTCGACGGCTTTCCCCCACTCTTTAGCGATCATCAGATGTGCATTCCGTGGGCCGACGTGGCAGGCTACGGGGATGAGACGTTGGGCGATCCTGATCGGCGTCGCGGCGACGGCTCTTTGGGCGGCGGCGCCTGCCACGGCGGCTGGGCCGACGATCCCCAAGGGGGAGCTGCGTGCCATCCGCCTGCTCCTGCGATCATTCGTGCCCGAGGCGGTGGGACGCGAGCACCCCGGAAAGGCCTGGGATCTGGCCACACCCACAATGCGGTCGACGACGACCCGCGCCGAGTGGCGACAGGGGTCGCTGCCGGTGTTCCCGTTCCCCGTCCGCAAGACGACATACGGCATCCGGCCGATCACCGTCGGCCCAAACGACGTGACCTTCGACCTGATGCTCCAGCCACGGCACGGGAGCAACGTCGGCGTCGAGGTGTACACGACCGAGGTGCGGCGCATCGACGGCCGCTGGCTCGTCGACTCGATGGCGGCGTCCGCGCAGTTCGCGGGGCCGGGAGGCCCGGCCTCGATCACGGCGCAACCGGACTTCGCCCCGCACGTCCAGGGCATCGCCCACCACAACAACCTCAGCGGGAAGTGGGTGCTCGTGCCGATCGCCCTTATCTCGCTGCCGCTGATCGCCGCCCCGCTCGGCATTTTCCTGCTCTGGCGCCGCAGCCGCACGCCGCGACCGGACGCCGAGACGCGGGAGCGGGTATTCGCGCCCTGGCGGTGAGGCGCCGGCGACCGGGGCCGATCTGACCGAGCAACCCGAACCTGGCGGGCACGGTCTCACAGCGGGCATCGATTTGCTCGCGCCTGCGGCGAGCGCGGTGCGAGGTTCGGCCCGCCGCCGGATCGATCGCGCCGTCAGCGCCTGGTTCGCGATCGCGCAGACGGCCGTCGCAGCGGGTGTGGCGTGGTATCTCGCCCGATTGATCGTCGGACAACCGCTGCCGTTCTTCGCGCCCGCTTCGGCGGTGATCTCGCTCGGTGTGGCGCGCGGCCAGCCGCGCCGGCGCGCGGTCGAGCTCGTCCTGGGCGTCGCAATCGGAATCGCGAGTGCCGACCTGCTGGGACGACTGATCGGAAAGGGCGCGGTGCAGATCGGCGTGGTCGTCGGGCTGACGATGGTGGTGGCGCTCCTCGTCGGTGCGGGCACGATCCTGATCAACCAGGCGGCGATCTCAGCGGTGCTGGTGATGACGCTGCCGGTCACCGGCCAGGGAGCGGCGCCGGACCGCTTCTTCGATGCGCTCATCGGCGGGGGCGTCGCGCTCCTGCTGAGCCAGGTGCTCTTTCGCCGCGATCCGGTCGCGACGGTTGCCCGGGCGTCCAGGCCGGTGCTCGACGAGCTCGTGGTCGCCCTGCGCGAGATTGCCGCGGCGCTTGTCAATCATTACCTCGAAGGGGCCGAGCGTGCGCTCCTTCGCGCACGCTCGCTCGACGATGAGATCTCGGAGTTCTACGACGCACTGGCGGTCGCCCGTGAGACCGCGTGGCTCTCGCCCGCCCGGCGCCGGGCTCGCGGGCGACTGGCGCTGTATGCGGACGCCGCCCGCCAGGTCGACTACGCGGTGCGCAACACTCGCGTCCTGGCGCGCTCGGCAGCGGCTGCGATCCGCAAGGACATCAGCGTCGATCCCGAGCTCGCCGCAGCGGTGGCGATGCTCGCCACCGCCGTCGCCGAGTTTGCCGAGCAACTCGCCGACCCCGGCCGCATCGAGAGTGCCCGCCGGCTCGCCGTTGGCGCGGCCCAACGGGCCACTGACGTGCTCGGACGCCAGAACGACCTTCAGACCAGCATGATCGTCGGCCAGGTGCGGGCCACCGCCCTCGACCTTCTGCGCGGCTCCGGCCTGGACGCCGAGGAGGCACGCGCGGCGCTCGAAGCCGGGGTCAGCGCACCTCGAGCGGAGCAACGACTCGACGCTCACTAAGCTGGACGTGAATGGGCACCCGGGCCGCCTCCTCCGAGCAGCCGACCGCGCCCAGGATCGGGCCGATCTTCGGTGCGCTCATCCTGGTGCTGCTGATCGCCTCGCTCGACCAGAC
>DATCPV010000333.1:0-3978 GCA_036569885.1 Gaiellales bacterium
GACGAACCGCGGCCGCAGGCCGCCGGCGAGCAGCTCGGCCAGGCGGTCGACGTCGAGGCCGCCGTCGTCGAGCGCCACCGTGTGGATGTCGGCGCCGGCGCCGCGCAGGATCTTGAGGGTGCGGTCATAGGTGGGCGCCTCGACCACCGCGGAGCCGCCCTCGGCGGCGAAGAAGTGCCGGGCGAGAAAGCCAAGGCCCTGCAGCGAGCCGTTCACGATCAGGACACGGCCGGGATCGACCCCGTGACGGCCGCCGATCCACTCGCGCAGGGGCCGGTAGCCGCCGGGGGCGTACGAGAGCACGCCCACCGGATCGGCATCCATCGCCCGCGCCGCCGCGGCGCGCATGTCGTCCACCGGGAGGAGGTCGGGAGCGGGGACGCCGCGGGTGAACGAGATCGGGGCGGACACGGATCCAGACTACCCGAGCGCGGCGAAGGCCGCAGCGGCCAGCTGGGCGGCCTCGGTCGGGCTCTTGCCGACCCGGACGCCGTGGCTCTCGAGCGCGTCCTTCTTTGCCTGCGCAGTCCCCGACGACCCCGAGATGATCGCCCCGGCGTGGCCCATCGTCTTGCCGGGCGGCGCCTGGAACCCGGCGATGTAGGCCACCACCGGCGTCTGCATGTGCTCGCCGATATAGGCCGCCGCCTTCTCCTCCTCGTCGCCGCCGATCTCGCCCACCATCACGACGAGTTCGGTGTCCGGGTCGGCCTCGAACCGCTCGAGCGCGTCGATGAACCCGAGCCCGACGATCGGGTCACCGCCGATGCCGACAATGGTCGAGTTGCCGAGGCCCGCGTCGGCCAACTCCTTGCCGATCTGGTAGGTGAGCGTGCCCGAGCGCGACACCAGCCCGATTCGGCCGCCGTTGAACACCTGGGCCGGGATGATGCCGACGTTCGCGAGGCCGGGCGAGAGCGCCCCAGGGCAGTTGGGCCCGAGCAGCGTGACGCCGCGGGCGCGCACATACGGGTAGAGCTGCAGCATGTCGTGGGCGGGGATGCCCTCGGTGATGCAGATGACCGTGGCAACGCCGGCGTCGGTGGCCTCGTAGATCGCATCGGCCGCAAAGCGCGGCGGGACAAAGACCATGGCGGCGTTTGCGCCCTGCTCGGAGACGGCGTCGGCGACCGTGTCGAACACGGGGATGCCGCTCACCTCCTGGCCGGACTTCCCTGGCGTCACGCCGGCCACGACCGCGGTGCCGTAGTCGCGGTTGCGGGTGGCGTGAAAGCTGCCCTCGCGGCCGGTGATGCCCTGCACTACGAGGCGCGTGTCCTTGTCGACGAGGATCGCCACTACGCGGTTCCCGCCAGCTCGACGACCCGCTCGGCCGCGCCGAGCATTGTCTGCTCGACATACACGTTCGGGGGCGCGGCGTCGGCCAGGAGTTGCCGGCCCTCCACGTCGTTGGTGCCGTCGAGCCGCACGACCAGCGGGACGCTGACCTCGAGCCGCTCGAGCGCCGTCAGGATGCCGCGCGCGACCTCGTCGCAACGGGTGATCCCGCCAAAGACGTTGAAGAGCACCGCCCGCACCTTGGTGTCGGACAGCAGCACCTCGAGGGCGGTGACGATCTCGTCGGCCTGGGCGCCGCCGCCGACGTCGAGGAAGTTCGCCGGAGTGCCGCCGGCGCCCGCGACCACGTCCAGCGTGGACATCACGAGCCCCGCGCCGTTGCCGAGAATGCCGACCGTCCCGTCGAGCTTGACGTAGGTGACGCCGCGCTCGCGCGCCATCCGCTCCTGCTCGTCGAGCGCGGCCATGTCGCGCATGGCGGCGATGTCGGGATGCTTGAACAGGGCGTTGTCGTCGACCGTGTACTTGGAGTCGAGCGCCCGCAGCTCGCCATCGGGCGTCACGATCAGCGGGTTGATCTCGACGAGCATGGCGTCGGTCTCGAGAAAGGCCCGGTAGGCCCGGGTCATGAGGTCGGCCGCCTGGCGGATCTCGGCGGCCGGAATCCGGGCGCCGTAGCAGAGCCGGCGGGCGTGGAACGGCTGGAAGCCGGTCAGCGGGTCGACGTGCAGCCGCGCGATCTTCTCGGGGGTCTGCGCCGCGACGTCCTCGATCTCCATGCCGCCGGCGGTGGTCAGCATGAGCAGCGGCCGCTTCGCGCCGCGGTCGAAGGTGATCGAGAAGTAGTACTCCTTGGCGATGTCCGACCGCCGCTCGATCCACAGCCGTCGCACCGGGTGACCACCAATGTCCATCCCCAGGATGGCGCTCGCGTGGGCCTCCGCCGCCGCTGGGTCGTCGGCCGACTTGATGCCTCCGGCCTTGCCACGGCCGCCGGCCAGCACCTGCGCCTTCACCATGACCGGCGCCGCGAGCTGCTCGGCCGCCTCGCGTGCCTGCTGCGGGGTGTCGGCCACCAGGCCGTCAGAGACCGGAATCCCGAAGCGCGTGAAGAGCTGCTTGCCCTGATACTCGTACAGGTCCATCGGGGGCGGGAGCATACCCGTCGCAGCGCCCCCTTCACCCCCACTTGCAAACCCGGTTACCAGTTCCTGTCAACTTCGACATGTTTACGAATCGCTAACAATCTGGAAACGGTTTGCGAACAATTCCGGTCAAGAATCGTCATCGGACGCTGCGACCGAACGTGCCCACACTTCGCAGCTACCTGCCTCCTCCGACGACCCGTCCGCGGGTCGTCGGGCTTTAAGGACTTAAGAAGCCGGCGGCGTGCACGGCGGACCGAATCGCGTCCGTCCCGACCCGGTCCGGCTCGAAGGTCACCTCGACCTCCTCGGCCACGAAATCGGCCCGCGCCTCGGCGACACCGGGGAGCGCAACGAGCGCCCGGCTGACCGTGCGCTCGCAGCCGCCGCAGTGCATCCCCCGCACGCCGATCACCTCGGTGCGCAGCGTCGCGGTCATGGCGGCGAGCTGCCGGGGTTGTACTGCTGGGCCAGCTTGACCCCCGCCACCTTGGCGACGTACGCGGCGACATCGTCGGCGTCGGATCCCTTGACGAGGTGCCGCGGCATGGGCGGGTCGGCCAGGTCGATCTGTGAGCGCACCATTGCCTCGAACGACGAGTCCTTCATGCCGACCACCCGGTCGGCGTAATAGGCGTCGTCCAGATTCGGTCCGATCGTGCCGGCGGTCCCGGCGTCGGCGAGGACGTGACAGCTGCCGCAGTCACTCATGAACAACTGCTTGCCCTTGGCCAGGTCGACCGAGGCCGGGCTGGCGACGCCGGTGCCGCCACAGCCGGACAGCGCCACCGCACAGAGGGCAGTCGCAATCACGCTGGACAGGGCTCCCCGGCGGCTCATCGCCGAGACATTAGCAAGCGGGGATCACGGCAGTGGGGGCAAGGCGCCCCGCCAGGTCAGGGCCTCCGCCGCCCGTTCGGCCGCGTGATGGAGCGTCTGCGAAAGCGGCCAGCCGGAGGCCAGGCCGAAGAGCACTCCGGCCACGAACGTGTCCCCCGCGCCGTAGGTGTCGACGACCGGACCGGGCACCGGCGCGGCCTCGTATCCGCTGCCGCCGCGGGCGCCGTCGGTGACGATCACGTGCTCGGGCGGCCGCTCGAGCCGCGAGAGGTCGAACCGCTCACCCCTGTCGCGGCCGCTGCCCACCAGCGCGTCGGCGTGCACCCCGCTTGCGGCCAGCGCGTCGAACCTCCGCGCGGTCACCACCAACACGCGCGCGCGCCGGCCGAGCGCGACCGTGGCCGGGTCATATCCGGTGAAGTAGCAGCCGTCCATGCCGGCGATCTCGTCGCACGGCAGCGGATCGGTCGCCGCCGGGGCCTCGTTCTCGCCGACGACGTAGAGCGTCCGCTCGCGGGCCGGGTCGACCAGCGCGAGCACCTCGGTCTGGGGACGGCCGGACAGCGCGGCCTCGATCCGCACGCCGTGGCGCTCGAGCTCGGGCCGCGCCCGGCCGTCGCTGCCGAGCGTCGTGAAGAAGGTGACCTCGGCGCCCATTCGCGCAAGCGCCACCGCCGTCACCGCACCGCCACCG
>DATCPV010000334.1:0-2838 GCA_036569885.1 Gaiellales bacterium
GTGTACGAGAGCCCGCCCATGACGCTCCCGATGACGACACCGACCCGCTTGGGATCGTCCACGACCAGGCCGGCATCCCGCGCCGCCTCCATGGCGGCGGCGACGCCGAAGTGCACGTCGCTCGCGGTGCGCCGCACCTCCTTTGGGCTCATTGCCAGGCTCGGGTCGAAGTCCTTCACCTCGGCCGCGATGTTGACCGGAAAGTCATCGGCGTCGAACGCGCGAATGACGTCGACACCGCTCCGCCCGGCCACCAGCGCATCCCAGGTGGAAGCCGCGTCGTTGCCGAGGGGCGTGACCGCGCCGACCCCGGTGATGGCCACTCGCCTCATCGGCGAACAGACGGCGGAGCCCCCGCTGGGGTTGCGCCGAGTGGCGCGAGATAGCGTGGGTGCGATAGAATGGGAGTGTGGCCAGCCACTCACACAGCCAGCGCCAGCGGCTCACCGCGCAGTCCCTCGAGCGTATGCGCGACGGGATCCGCAAGCGTGCCGAGGCGCTCGGGCGCGACCACGAGCAGCGGTTCGCCGAGGTCGGCCGGATGGTGGCCGACAACCGCATCGACCGCGGCATGAGCCAGCAGGAGCTGGCGGTGCTGTGCGGCACGACGCAGTCGGCGATCGCCCGGCTCGAGCGCGGCGGCCGGCCACCGAAGCTGGACACGCTCATGCGGATCGCCGATGCGCTCGACGCCGATCTGCTGCTCGAAATGCGCCTGCGGCCGCGCGAAACCGAGTAGGATTGCGGGATGGCGGTCACGCTGCGTGACTTCATGAGTGGCGGCGACGTCCTCACGATCGAGCCGACGGTGACCCTGGGGGAGGCCGCTCGGGCGATGCAGCGCCGTGATGTCGGGGCGGCGATCGTGCTCGAGAACGGCGAGCTCGTGGGCATCTTCACCGAGCGCGACCTGCTGCGGGCGATCGCCGAGAGCCGCCACCCCGACGAGCACCAGGTGCGCGCCTACATGACGCCCGATCCGATCACCCTTCCACCCGACCACTCGCCGAGCGAGGCCGCGCAGATCATGGCCGAGCGCAAGTTCCGGCATATCCCGGTGGTCGAGGACGGGGAGCTGATCGGGGTCGTCAGCATCCGCGACCTGGTCACCACGGGAATGCACATCAACTCCGCCGAGGCCCACTTCGGCTCGGATTTCCCCTGACCGAGGCGCGGCCGGCCTACCGCAGGCATAACCGTTCGGGTGACGCGCTCGCGAGGCGGCGGCTGCATCTTGAGCCTAGCGCTCCCCTCGGCCCCAGCCATGGCTGCTGCCCCGTGGGGGCTCTCGCCCGACCCGAAGTGGCGTCGCCGGCCGGATCGAGTCGTTCCGTGGCGTTCTGGGACGACGCCGCGCAGCGGCGACCGAACTCGACGCGCCTCGCGTCGCCGGCGACGCCCTTCGGGTTCTGGCCCACAATCCGGTTGGGTGGGCAACCCGTATCCATGAACGATGACCGTCACCCTCGTCACGCCGCTGCCGCGTGCCCTCGCCCGGCCACGATGGACTAGTCTGGCCGCGATGGCTCCCCATGCGCTGACCGACGAGGAATTGCTGGAGCGCGTCGCCCGCGATCGCGACGAAACGGCGTTCGCCACGCTCTATGAGCGGTACTCCCGTGCCATCTACTCGCTGGTCATGAGGATCCTGCGCGACCGCCACACCGGGGAGGACGTCGCCCAGGAGGCGTTCGCCGCGGTCTGGAGGGCGGCGGCGGGGTATCACCGCGGCCGGGGCAGTGCCGCCGGCTGGATGTTCGCCATCGCCCGCAACGCCGCGATCGACGCCAGCCGGGCGCGCGTGCCCCTGGTGGTCGGCGAGTTCCCCGACCGGCCCGACCCCGCTCCGCTCCCCGACGCCCAGGTCATCGCCGACCTCGAGGCGTTCCGCGTGCATGTGGCCGTTGACTCGCTGCCCCCGCGTGAGCGCGAGGTGATCGAGCTCGCGTACTTCAGCGGGCTCGCCCAGAGCGAGATCGCAGAGGAGCTCGGTCTGCCGCTGGGCACGGTCAAGACACGCACTCGAACCGCACTGGCGCGGATGGCGCCGATCCTGCGGGAGGAGGTGAGGTCGTGAGCGAGGACGTCGAGTTCGCACACGTCGAGCGCATGTTGCAGCGGACGCCGGCACCCGAGTCGGTGCCTGCGACACTGGCGCCGCTCGCCCGCCGGGCCGCCCTGGGCGAGCCGCCCTCGGTGGCGCGGGCGACGCGCGCGCGGCGCTGGCCGGCATGGTGGCGCGTGGGATCCGCAGCGGCGATGCTCGGCGCGGCGGCGGCCGTGGCGGCCGTGCTCGTCATCGGCGGGCGCGGCGGCTTTGAGACCCAGTACTCGCTGACCCTTAAAGGCCCGCACGGAGCCACCGCGGTCGTCGACTTCGGCCAGGCCTCGAAGGGCATCCGGCCGATGATCGTCCACGTCCACGGCCTGCCGCCGGCGGGCGCCGCCCACTACTACGAGATGTGGTTCCGCACGGGCGGCAACGACAACGTCTCGGCGGTCACGTTCGACACGGCCGCCGGCGGCCAGGCGACGTTCCACGCGGTCATCCCGGCCGGGATGAGCTGGCGCAACTGCTGGGTGACGCTCGAGGCGATCGGCGGGCACGCGACGCCGGCGATGGTGCTCTCCACGTAGCGACTGGGCCGTTCCTGCGCGACGGCCGAGACCGGTCCCAGGGCTATACTTTCGCCCTCGCGGGGCTATAGCTCAGTTGGGAGAGCGCCTGGATCGCACCCAGGAGGTCGGGGGTTCGAGTCCCCCTAGCTCCACTTGAAGGTTGCTCAGTAGCCGCAGGGGTATCCGCGGATTCGCCGCCTTGAGGCCAGCGTCGTGAGC
>DATCPV010000335.1:0-3254 GCA_036569885.1 Gaiellales bacterium
TCTCGGCGGTCATGTACAGGTCGGCACGGCGCTGCTCCCACGTCCCCGACGGAGGCACCCGCACCAGGTCGAGCCAGAGGCCGACGCCGTTCCAGATGACGGTGGTCACCCCCAGCTCCTGCATCAGATCCTTGCTGCGGCGCGGCCCCTCGGCAAGCAGCGGGCGCGTGCGCGCGGCGGCGTCGGCGACCACCTCGGGCGGGATCTGGCGGCGGTGGGCGCGCAGCCACAACTCCCGCCTGGCCTCGCGAACGCCGGCCACGAACAGCGGGTAGTCCGCGGCCGTGACGGTGTGGATGGTCGCCCGCATCACCGTTCCCTGAACGACCTTGCGGCTCTCGAGCGCGGCGGTCAGATCGGCGCGGGCGAAGCCGTCGAGCCGCGACCACAGGCCGATGTACCCGGACGGCGCGTACTGCGTCTGGAGGCCGCCGACCCGCTCGATCGCGTCGGCCGGCCGCAGCTTGCGCCGTTCCAGGAGCAGCTGGCGGCCGAGCACCGCCCGGTTCAGCGCCAACTCGGTGAGCACCTGCTCTGCCATCGCCGCCCGCCTCAGCCCCGGCTCGCTCGCAACAGGATCTTGGTATCGAGCCACACCGACCCGCCCTCGTCAAGCCGCTCTGCCAGCAGCTGCCGCACCCGCTCGGCGGTCTCCCCGGTGCATCCGCAGCGCTCGAGCCACGGCTCCAGCGGATGCCGCTTGGCAAAGAGCTCGACCCGCTCCACCTCGAGCCCCGCCCCGGCCAGATACGTGCGCCACTCCGTCTCGGAGTACGACCGGACGTGGGTCGGGTCGCGCAGCCGCTCCGCCTCCTCGACCTGCTCGTCGGCATAGAGGGTGTCCTCGATCACGACCAGGCGGCGGGTGACGCGGGCCATCTCACGCACCGCCGCGGCGACATCGTAGAAGTGGTGGGCGGCGATCCGGCAGGCGACGACGTCGAAGCTCCTGTCCGCAAACGGCAGCGACTCGGCCGCGCAGACGACATCGGGTTGCATCCCGGGCGAGGCGTCGGCGGTGGTCACGCGGCAGCCGGCTTCGGCCAGACGGCGGCCGACGTGCCCGCCCCCGGTAGCGACGTCGAGCACCCCGATCCCAGGCGCGGGCTCACACCACTCGACGAGGGCGTCCAGGTCGGCGCCCGCCCGGTGGGTCGGGCTCGTGCGGTACGCCTCCGCCCGCGCGTCCCAGCTCATCGTCGGCTACGTTCGAGCGACTTCCGGGATGAACCGGTCGACCTCGACGATCTCGTCCACCGGCACGTTTGCGCGCCTGGCGGCGACCATGATCTCCTCCGCCGAGGGCGCCTCGTACAGGCAGTACGAGCGGCGCCGGTCGGCGCTCAGGAACGAGAACAGCCATCGCACACCCTCGTCGGCGTTGATGTCCTCGATCAGGCGGACGTCGTCGTCGGTCAGCTCGAGCTGCTCGGCGAAGCTGCGTTCGATCAGAAAGAGTGGCATGAGGCGGATGCTACTCCGACCGGGGGGCCGCCGTCAGCCCACGCCGGTACGCGTAGGCGGCGGCCTCGGTGCGGTTCGCACAGCCCGTCTTGCGCAGAATGCTGCGGACGTGGTTCGCGGCCGTGTGCTCGCTGACCACGAGCGCCGCCCCGATCTCGCGGTTGGACATGCCCCGCGCGACGAGCTGGAGGATCTGCAGCTCGCGCGGTGACAGGCCGTCCGGCGACCGGCGCGGAACGATCGCTCCGCCCTCGGTGCGAATGCGGTGAAGCAGTGGCGGCATCCCGATCCGCCCGGCCAGCGTGCCCGCGTCCTGCAGCAGCTCGTGCCCTCGCGCGGGGTCGCTGTCGGGGCCCTTGAGGAGGAGGCGGCCGAGCTCGTACTGGGAGTGGGCGAGCCACGTCCAGGCGCCCATGCCACGGTCGATCTCGACGGCGGTCTCGAGGTGCGCGCGGGCGAGGCTGTGCTCTCCGGAAACAGCCGCAACCATGCCCAGATACCGGTCGGCCGACCCATAGCAGGCAACGCCGTGGCCGATCGTCACGATGTTGCCCGCGTGCGGGGTGAGCTCGGCGTAGAGGTCGGCGGCGAGGCGGTCGTCTCCCACGAGCGAGCAGGCATCGGCGAGGTAGGTCAGCCCGGCCAGCCACAGGCCGGTACGCAGCTCGGCGAGCCCGCGCCGGTGCACCCGCTGCAGCTCCCGGCGGGCCTCGTCGTGCATTCCCAGTTCTGCGAGAAGGGCGGCCAGGCCCGGGCCCCAGGCCCCGCTCTGGTGATTGGCCGATGCCATGATCCGAACCACCGGAGCGAGCTCGGCCAGCCGACCCTGCTCGCGCCGGATGCCGAACATCTGGATGCCGTACGAGCCGGACGGGTCGCGGCCGGTGAGGAGCCTGCCCCACTCGAATGATCGCTCGGCCGTTGCCTCCGCCTCGTCCAGGCGCCCCGCGCACAGCGCGATCGCCGATCGGTAGTGCTCGGCGACGTGCATGATGAACGGCTGCCCGACCCTGCTCGCCATCTCGAACACCACCGCGAGCTCCTCGCGCGCCGCGTCCAGGTCGCCGAGCGCGATCAGCGCCGAGATGCGCCACTCCATTGCCTCGGCCTGCAGCTCGACGAGGCCGAGCTGTGCGGCGAGGTCGCGTGACTCCGTCAGCATGGCCAGGATCTCGTCGAGCGAGGTCGTTCCGCGTGCCCAGTAGGCCCGCATGAGCACGGTCGCAAGCGCGAACCGGTCGTCCATCCTCCGGGCCGTCGCGATCGCGGCATGCCGCAGCTCGGCGCTGCGGGCGTGCCGGCCGACGAACGCGCATGCGCGGGCGAGCCCGCTCAGCACCATCACCCGCAGCGAGGAGTCCTCCCCACCCAGGATCGCCTCCGCCTCGGTGAGCAGCTCGAGGGCGCCCTCGTTGATCGCGGCCATCCGCCAGCACGCGTTCTCGAACCCCACCGCCGCCGCGGCGAAGAGCTCGCTGTCGCCGTGATCGCGTGCGATGTCGGCCGCCGCCCGGTATGCGGCCAGCGCCTCGGTGCCATGCCCGCCGCGATAGCAGGCGTCTCCCAGGGCCAGCTGGGTCTCGGCCCGGTCGTGCTCGTCGGGGATGCCCAGGCCGAGCGCGGTCCGCAGCGCGGTGACCGCCTCGTCGAAGGCAAGCGCCGCCGTCGCGGCGGCCGCGGCGCGCACGTTGTAGGTCACCGCCCGCTCGGTGCCGCCGAGCGGCGCAGCGGCGGTGAAGTGGCGGGCCAGGTCAGCGAGGGTTCGTGCGGACGGCTGCGCCGAGGCCCTG
>DATCPV010000336.1:0-2293 GCA_036569885.1 Gaiellales bacterium
CAGGGCGGGCACATACCTCGGCGATCGCCCGTATGGGGTCGACGGCGCCGGTGAGCGTCGTCCCCGCACTTGCGACCACCGCCACCGGCACCCGCCCCTCGCCGATGTCGTGCTCGAGCGCGGCCGCGAGCATATCGGTGCGCATGCCCCGCTTCGAGTCGATCTCGATCGCCCGCAGGGAACGCCGCCCGAAGCCCAGCACCTCGACGGCGCGCTCGACGCTCGAGTGCGCCTCGACGCTCGTGTAGACGACGCCCCGGCCGTCGCAGCCGTCGATGCGGCTCCCCGGCTGGGCGCGCTCGCGGGCGGCCGCGAGCGCGGTCAGATTGGAGAGCATCCCGCCGCTCGTGAACGCGCCCGACCCCGCCGGGAACCCGACGAAATCGCCGACCCAGCGCAGCGTCTGCTTCTCGACCAGGTCAGCCGCCGCCGCGCTCGCGGCCAGGTTGATGTCGTGTGACGCGGCCAGCGCATCGGCCAGCACGCCCATCTCCAGGCCCGACGAGCCGACGTAGCCGAAGAAGCGCGGCCGCACCTGGGCGAGGCTCTCGTCGAGCAGCTCGCTGACCTCGTCGAGCGCCGCGTGCGGACCGACGCCCGTCTCGGGCAGGTCCTCGGACAGGAGCGCGTGGGTGCGCTCGGTGATCGGCGGCTGGTAGGGCCGGGCGTGGTCGAACCCGCGCCACGACTCGAGGATCAGGGCGAGTCCGTGCTCGAGCGTCTCGAGGCGGGCATCGCCGAGGGCGAGCGGCGTGTCGTTCACGTCCTGCATCATTGCCGATCTATCATGGGCGCCGGGACACGCGGATGATTCGGCTTCGAAAGATCGATCACGTCTGCTTGCGGGTCGGCGACGTCGCCGAGGCCGCACGCCGCTATGCGATCCAGTTCGGGCTCACGGTGCGCGAGGTCTCGCACGACCGGGCCACGCTCGCGTGCGACTTCGAGCCGTACTCGCTCGAGCTCGTGCGGGTCGGGCCGGATGAGGATGTCGGTTTTGCCCACTGCGCGTGGCAGCTGCGCCGGAGCGTCTCGCTCGACGCGGCCCGCGCGTTTCTCGACTCCGCGTGGGACGCCTGGGACGACCGTGGCGATCACCTGTCGGTGACCGATCCCGAGGGGTTCGAGAACCACCTCGTGGAGTACCTGGACGAGGCCGACCGGCGCCCGGCGGTCGCCCGGCCGACCACCGACCTGCCCGCGCTGCGACCGCGTAAGCTGGGGCACGTGAACCGTCTGACCGGCGACATGGAGACGGTCACGCGCTTCCACACCGACGTGCTCGGCATGGAGGTGTCCGACTACCTGGGCGACGCCGGCACGTGGCTGCACGTAACCGCCGAGCACCACCAGGTCGCGCTCGTCAACGCAGGCCGGCCCCACTTTCACCACTTCGCGCTCGACTACGTCGACTTCGGCGCGCTGCGGACGCTGTTCGACAACCTGGGCCAGCACGGCCGGTGGCTCTCGTGGGGCCCGGTCCGCCACGGGATTGCCCAGAACATGTGCGGCTACGTGCGCATCACCGAGGAGCCGCTGCACGTCGAGTGCTACTGCGACATGGAGCTCCTCGAGCCTGAGCACGAGCCGCGCACATTCCCGGACGACCGCTTCTCGTCGAACACGTGGGGGCCGCTGCCGCCGCGGTCGTACTTCCGCTTCGACACCGCCGCGATCGAGTCCGAGCGCGAGAGCCTCGAGATGCAGGGCACGCCCCTCCCGAGCGAGCCGAGCTGAGGTCAGTCGCGGCGGCGGGCGGCGACCCACATATCGATCACGCGCAGGTCGTCCTCGGCATAGCGATGAAACTCCGGCGCGAGCCGGACGGCGGCGAACGCTGCGTCGGGCCCCGTGCGTGAGTCGTCCAGGAGCAGATCGAACCCCGCCTCGTCCACCAACCGCAGGTAGTCGGAATGCCGCAGGCGGTTCTGCGGCTCCATGCGGCTGTTGAGCAGGCGCCACTGGCGCGACGAGAACCGCAGCGAGTTGTAGACGCTCACGGTGCGGTCGAACTTGGCGTAGTGGTCGCGCAGGTCGATGTGATGGCTCACGAGCGCCCCCGGCACCCCGGTTCGGTGCGCCTCGGCCAGCAGGGCGCTGATCACCTCGGCCGGCACGTGCTCGAACACGTTGTTGGTCACGAAGAGCTGAGCGGACCTGGCGTCGAGCCCCGACCGGGTTGCGTCCCCGACGTGGTAGGTGATGCCCATCGTCGCGAGCAGCGGATGCAGGCCAACTTGCGGACCGGCCGCGATCTCGCGCAGGCGCTCGAGCCGGTCGGGCAGCGTCCACG
>DATCPV010000337.1:0-2117 GCA_036569885.1 Gaiellales bacterium
GGCGCTCGGATACCCGGCCCGCGACGACGAGTGGGAGGTGCTCGAGCGGCGCATGCAGCGCATGGCCGACGACATCACCCTCGAGCCGGTGTGCACGCGCGACGAGCTGATCGAGATGCAGCGCGCGGTCGAGACCGTCCATGTGGATCGCAGCGTCGGCCTCTACATGGTCGATCTGGTGACGGCCACGCGCGGCCACGGCCAGGTGCAGGTCGGGGCAAGCCCGCGGGGGACGCTCGCGCTGCTCAAGCTCGCGCGCTGCCGGGCGGTGCTCGACGGACGCGACTTCGTCTCGCCCGACGACGTCAAGGCCATCGCCGTCCCGGCCCTCGGTCACCGGCTGACGCTGCGGCCCGAGATGTGGATCCGGCGGATCAGCGGTGACGACATCATCCGGGAGGTGCTCGACGCCGTGCCGACGCCCTCGGCCCGGCCCTCGTCGGCACCGGCTCCGTGATCGCAATCCCGGCGGCCAAGCTCCGCGGTTACGCCGCGCTGACGGCCGCCCTGGTGTGGGCCGCAATCGGCCTGCACCGGCCCGAGCTGGTCGCGGTCGCGGCCCCGTTCGGGCTGCTGCTGGCGGTTGGCCTGGCCGCAACCGTGCCTCCGCGGGTGGACGTCCGCGTGCCGAGCGAAGAGATCCGTGCGCTCGAGGGCACTGCGGTCACCCTCGAGCCCGTGCTCTCCACCGAGTCGCAGACCGTGGGTGCGCTTCGGGTGGAGCCCCACGCGCCCGCCGGCCTGTGGCCGGGACGTGCGGCGCGGGTGGTGCGGCTGGAGCCCGATGTGCCGGCCGTGGTCGCGGTCGAGCTCACATGCACGCGCTGGGGCGGCTATCTGGCGGGAGGCATGACCCTGCGAGCGCCGGGCCCGCTCGGGCTGATCCGGTTCGAGCAGGTCGTGGAGGCATCGGTGCCGGTCCGGGTGTATCCGGCGGTCGAGCGGCTGCGGGCGCTGCCGCGGCCCGCCGCGACCAACGTCGGTTCCGGCAACTACGTCACCCGCATCCGGGGCGAGGGGCTTGAGTTCGCCGACCTGCGCCCGCACGTACCGGGCGACCGGCTGCGGCGGGTCAACTGGCGGGTCAGCGCGCGCCGCGGCCGCCTGCACGTCAACGAGTACCACCCCGAGCGCAACGCCGACGTCGTGCTGTTCCTGGACGCATTCAGCGATACCCGCGGCGGGGCCGGCGGCACCATCGACATGACCGTGCGCGCGGCCGCGGCCCTGGCCGCGGCGTACCTGCGCACGCGTGACCGGGTCGGCATCGTCGGCTTTGGTGGGGTCATGCGCTGGGTGCTGCCGTCTTCGGGGACGACGCAGGTCTACCGCATCCTCGACTCCGTGATCGATACGCAGGTGGTCGTGAGCTACGCCTGGCGGGACGTGGCCTACATCCCCGCCCGCACCCTCCCACCCCACGCGCTCGTGGTGGCGCTCACGCCACTCAGCGACCGGCGGATGCTGTCGGCCCTCGCCGACCTGCGGGCGCGCGGCATCGATCTGGCGATGATCGACGTCTCGCCGCTGCCGTTCGTCGCCGCCCCGCCGGGGGAGCTGGGGGAGCTCGCCCACCGCCTGTGGCGGCTCCAGCGCCAGCAGGTCGCGTCGCGGTTCCGGGCGATGGGGGTGCCGGTGGCGGAGTGGCGGCACGGCCGGCCGGTGGACGAGGTGCTGGCCCAGCTCCAGGAGATGCGGCGATACGCACGAACCGTGCGCATCTAGCGGCGCTGGCCGCCGCCGTCGGCCTCGGGGCCGCGGTCGCCGCCCACACGGCCGCGACAACGGCCCGCGGGCAGGTCGAGGTGACGGTGACGGCGATCGTGGCGTGCGCGGCGCTCGCGGCCGCGGTCCTCATCCGCTGGGAGGCGGGCGTGGTCTGGGCGGTCGCGCTGGCCGCGGGCGCGTACGCGGCCGGCCTGGCGCTGGGGGGCGGCTCCCTCGACCTCTGGGCGCCGCTGGTTGCGGGAGGCCTGGTCGGGGCGGCCGAGCTCGGCCAGTGGGCCGTCGAGCTCGCGCGGCCAGCGGCAGCGGATGCGGGCATCCGCCCTCGGCGGGTGGCCACGATCGCCGCCGTCATGGGCGCGGGGGCGGGTGCGGGCTGGCTGATGCTGCTC
>DATCPV010000338.1:0-3723 GCA_036569885.1 Gaiellales bacterium
GGTCCGGCGTGTCATCCCACCGCTCCTGAACGACTTCATCGGCCTGCAGAAGGACACGGCCCTCGTGTCGGTGCTGGGGTCGGTCGACGCGCTGCAGCAGGCGAACATCAACTCGGCGGCCGACTTCAACTACACGCCCTACCTCGTGGCCGCCTTCTTCTTCGTGCTCATCACGATCCCGCTGGCACGATTCACCGACTGGCTGATCGAGCGCGAGCGGCGCCGCCGGCAGACCGGTGGGCTCGTATGAGCGGTGAGCCGCAGCTCCTCGTCGCAGGACTGCACAAGTCGTTCGGCAAGAACGCCGTCCTGCGGGGGATCGACCTCGAGGTGGACGATCACGAGGTGGTGTGCCTGATCGGTGCATCCGGCTCTGGCAAGTCGACGCTGCTTCGCTGCATCAACCTGCTCGAGCCGATCGACTCCGGCACGATCGTCGTCGCCGGCCAGGACATCACCGCGCGCGGGGTGGACGTGAACAGCGTCCGCCGCGGCATCGGGATCGTCTTCCAGGCGTTCAACCTGTTCCCGCACATGAGCGTGCTCGCCAACGTCACGCTGGCGCCGCGCAAGGCGCTTCGGCTCTCGCCGAAGGAGGCCGAGGCGCAGGCCCGGGAGCTGCTTGCGCGGTTCGGCCTCGCGGACAAGGTGGACGAGTACCCCGACCGGCTCTCGGGCGGTCAGCAGCAACGGGTGGCGATCGTGCGCGCGCTGGCGATGCGGCCGCGGCTGATGCTGCTCGACGAGGTGACAAGCGCGCTTGACCCCGAGCTCGTGGCCGAGGTGCTCGAGGTGATCCGGGGCCTGGCGGGCGAGGGCATGACCATGGTGATCGCAACCCACGAGATGGGCTTTGCCCGCGACATCGCCAGCAGGGTGTGCTTCCTCGACGGCGGCGTGATCCTCGAGCAGGGCCCGCCGCAGGAGATCTTCACCTCGCCGCGGGAGGAGCGCACCCAGCAGTTCCTGGCTCGCATCATCGCCGCGGGCCGCATGTAGAACCGGGGACAGTCCCCCACCGATCGCCGTTGCACATTTGTGACGCAATGCGACCGGGGACTGTCCCCGGTTTGGGCGCCCGGGTCAGGCGGCGGTGCGGCGGCGGGCGTACCACGTGCTGTAGCCGCCCTCGGATGCGGTCACGTCGCCGTCTCGGACGTCGACGATCCTGTCGGCGATGCGGTCGAGAAAGTAGCGGTCGTGCGACACGAAGAGGACCGTACCGTCGAACTCCTCGATGGCGGCCTCGAGCATCTCGACCGAGTCGATGTCGAGGTGGTTGGTCGGCTCGTCCAGCACCAGGCAGTTGGCCCCGGCCCGCATCAGCAGCAGAAGCTCGAGCCGCGTCCGCTCGCCGCCCGAGAGCGCGTTCACCTGCTGGCGGCACTGCTCGTAGCTGAACAGGAAGCGCAGCAGGGCCGACACGGCCTCCTCCTCGGTGCAGGGACGCTGCGCCCGCAGCGCGTCCACGGGCGTCTGGCCCGAGGCCACCGGTGCGTGCTCCTGCGGCAGGAATCCGACCTCGATCGACGGCCCCACCCACATCTCGCCCTCGCTGGGCTCGAGCTCACCGGCGAGGAGCTTCACCAGCACGCTCTTGCCCGAGCCGTTGTCGCCGATGACGCCGATGCGCTCGCCGCGGAACACCGTCAGGTCGACGTCGATCAGGACGGGCTCGGCGTCGAACGCGACCGATGCGCCGCGCCACTCGGCCACCCGCTTGCCGCCGCGGGCCTGGCTCCGCAGCCGCAGCGCGATCTTGCGCCGCTCGAGCACCGGCCGCTCGACCTTGTCCATGCGCTCGATGCGCCGCTCGGTGTTCCGGGCGCGGATGGTGTGGCGCTTATCGTCGACCATGCTCGCCCACTGCTTGTACCGGCGGATCGCATCCTCGAGCCGCTCGATCTCCTTCTGCTGCGCCGCCCAGGCCGTCTGCTGCTGGGCCAGCTCGAGCTCGCGGGCGGCGTGGTAGGCCGAGTAGTTGCCGGGCCAGATTCGCACCCGGCCGCGGTCGACCTCGGCGATCGAGCCCACGGTCTCGTCGAGCAGATAGCGGTCGTGCGACACCATGACGACCGCGCCCGAGAAGTCGCGCACGAGCTCCTCGACCCGGCTGCGGCGATAGGCGTCCAGGTGCGTCTCGGGCTCGTCCAGGAGCAGCAGGTCGGGCTCCTGCACGAGACAGGCGGCCAGCGCGACGAGCTTGCGCTTGCCGCCCGAGAGCTCGAGCTGCGGGCGCGCCGTCTCGTCGGGGGTCACGCCGAGATCGGAGAGCACCCCCCGAACCGAGCCTTCAAAGGCGTGCCCCCCCATCCGGTCGAACTCGTCGAGCAGGCGCTGCTGGCGGTCGAGCGTGCGCTGCATCACGGCGAGGTCCGACACTGCCGCGGGATCGCCCAGGCGGGCGGCGCACAACTCGAGGTCGTGCTCGACCCGCGCGATCTCGGGCCGGGCGGCGTGGCACAACTCGATCGGGGTTCGCGGATCAGGCCCGACGAGCTGGGGCAGGTAGGCCGCCGTCATCCCGCGCCGGCGCACGGGCGGATCGGAGTCGGGCTCGTCGAGGCCGGCGAGGATACGCAGCATCGTCGACTTCCCGGAGCCGTTCTGGCCGACAACGCCGACGCGCGCGTCGGCGTCAACCTCGAGGTCGAGGCCGTCGAGAACAATGCGCGCGCCGAACGATTTGACGGCGCCACGGAGCGAGATCAGCCTCCCCATCGACCCGGCAGTGTAGTGTCGCCAGGCGTGATCGACGTTCCGCAGACTGCGGTGACGCCACTCGTCCTTCGCCATGCCGAGCGGCTCGGCGAGCGCCCGGCGCTGATCGATGCGGACGGCACCGGGGCGATCGCCTACGGTGACCTGCCCGGCCGGATCGGTCGTATGGCGACAGGCCTGGCGGGCCTCGGCCTGCGCAAGGGCGACGTGCTGGCGCTGGTGCTCCCCAACGTGCCCGAGTTCGTCGTTGCGTTCCACGCGGCCGCGACGCTGGGAGCGATTGTGACCCCGGTCAACCCGACGCTGACGCCGAATGAGGCCCGCGGCCAGCTTCGGGACTCGGGTGCGCGATTGGTGGTGACGCTCGCCGAGCTCGTGCCCAACGCCTCCGCGGCGGTCGACGGGACCAGCGTCGAGCGGGTGCTCGCGCTGGACGACCCGGTCCTGCAGGGAGAGGGCGAGGCCGGGCAGGTGGGCGTGGATCCGGCGCGCGACCTGGTCGCACTGCCCTACTCGAGCGGCACCACGGGCTTCGCCAAGGGCGTCATGCTCACCCACCGCAACCTGGTCGCCAACGTCGTCCAGGTCGAGCGCGTGTTCGGCGTCGGCGAGTCGGACACAATCGCCGCGGTGCTGCCGTTCTTCCACATCTATGGCCTGACGGTCAACATGAACCTCGCCCTGGCGCGCGGCGTGACCGTGGTGACGATGCGCCGGTTCGAGCTCGATGCGTTCCTGGGAGCGGTCGAGCGTCACCGGGTGACGCGTGCGTTCCTCGTGCCGCCGATCCTGCTCGCCCTGGCCAAGCATCCCGCAGTCGATCACCACGACACGTCGTCGCTGCGGGTGATCGTCTCGGGCGCGGCGCCGCTCGACGGCGAACTCGCCCGTGCCTGCGGTGCGCGGATCGGCTGCGACGTCTACCAGGGCTACGGGCTCACCGAGGCCAGCCCGGTCACGCACCTGCCGCCCGACGGCCCCGACGCCGCCGCACACCCGGGT
>DATCPV010000339.1:0-1661 GCA_036569885.1 Gaiellales bacterium
GCCGGCGGCTCATCCAAGTGGCGCAGCTCGACGACCGCCTCCTCGAGCAGGCGGCTCTTGCCGATGCCCGGCTCGCCGACAATCGTGATCAGGTGCGGCCGGGCGTGCTCGACGGCGCGCTCGACCAGCGACCGGATCAGCGTCAGCTCGGACTCCCGGCCGACGAACGGCCCGTACGGGCGCCGGCGGCGGCGATACGACCCGGCCGGCAGCATCCGCTCGACCGCGTATGCGGTGACGGGGCCGGCCCGGCCCTTCACACGCAGCGAGCGGGGCGCGACCGTGCGCGCGAGCGGCTCGACCGCACGGAACGTGCGCTCGCCGAGGAGGATCTCGCCCGGCTCGGCCGCCTGCTGCAGGCGCGCGGCCAGGTTGACCGCCTCGCCGGTCACGAGGAAGTCGCGGCCCAGCGTGACGCCCGTCACGACCAGGCCGGTGTTGATCCCGATGCGAAGCGCCATCGGGATGTCGCGGTGCTCGCCCAGCGTCGTCAGCCGGGAGCGCATCACGAGCGCCGCACGCACCGCCCGCTCAGGGTCGTCCTCGTGCGCCACCGGGACGCCGAAGACGGCCATCACCGCGTCACCGATGAACTTCTCGACCGTGCCGCCGTAGGCCTCGGCCGCGCGAGAGAGCTGGTCGTAGAGGGCGGCCAGCAGGCCCCGGAGCGTCTCGGCGTCCATGCTCGCCGCGAGCTCCGTCGACCCGGCCAGATCGGCAAACAGCACCGTCGCAAGCTTGCGCTCGGCCGCGTCGCCGCCTCCCAGCGGGCGGCCGCAGTTGGAGCAGAATCGGGCGCCCTCGGGGGGACAGGCGCCACAGGCGGGGCAACGGGTCGACGGCATCGGTGTGACCGGTAGGATGCCCGAGGCCGCAGCACCGGGCCACCCATACGGATGCGCATCACCACCACCACAACCTCTCCTCTGCGCGCCGGCGCCGACATCCTGGTCGTGCCGGTCTCGAAGCCGCCGCTTCTCGAAGGCGCCGCGGCGGAGGTCGACAAAGCACTCGGAGGAGCGCTCGAGCGCCTGATCGACGCCGGCGAGATCCGCGGCACCCGCGGCCAGGTCACGGTGGTCCACACCGGCGGGGGCGTCCGCGCCCGCCGGGTGGCGGTCGTGGGCCTGGGCGAATCGCCGGCGGCCGACGATGTCCGCACCGCGGCGGCGCTGTGCGCCCGCGCGGCCGCCGCCGCCCGGGCGACGTCCATGGCGGTCGTCGTCGACGCCGTCCCACTCGAGGGCGAGCTCGCCACCCGCTGCCTGGTCGAGGGCACGCTGCTCGGGGACTACCGGTTCGACCGCTACCTGACCGCACCAGCTGCCGAGCAGCCCAGCAAGCTCGCCTCGCTCGCCCTGATCGGTGGCGACCGCCGCCAGGCGCAGCGCGCCGGCGTTGTCGCGACCGCCGTCAACCGCGCCCGCGACCTGCAGAACACGCCCTCCAACCACCTCGGCCCGCAGCAGCTCGCCGAGCGGGCACGGGCGATCGCGGCCGAGCACGCCTCGGTCACCGCCACCGTCCACGATCGCCGCTTCCTCGAGCGCCGCCGGATGGGGGCGTTCCTGGCGGTCGCCTCAGCCGGCGGGACCCAGCCGGCGCTGATCACGATGCGGCACCGCCCGGCGCGGGCACGGCGCAGCGACGTCGTGCTTGGC
>DATCPV010000340.1:0-2093 GCA_036569885.1 Gaiellales bacterium
CCACAACATCATCGGTGAGGCGTTCCTGACCTACTGGCCGCCCGACCGCTTCGGCCTCTTGTAGCGGCCGCGTCCGGCCAACGCCGTACCATAGGCCGATGACAGCCACCACCACCCGCCGCCGCCGCTCGCGGCCCGGCCGCCGCCTTCTGGCGCACGACCGCGACCTGGGAGTGCGGTTCGTGGCGGGCGCCGACGAGGCCGGGCGCGGTTCCCTGGCCGGGCCGCTAGTGGCCGCCGCCGTCTGCTTCGACATCGACCGGCTGCGCGGCCGCCGCTGCGCGGCGCTCGGGCTCCTGGACGATTCCAAGCGGCATACGCCTGCCCGCCGCGAGGAGCTCTTCCAGGCGGTCATCGAATCGGCCGCGCAGGTGGCGGTCTGCGTCGTCCCGGCATCCCAGATCGACCGCCGCGGCCTGCACCGCTCCAACCTGTGGGCGCTCGGCCGGGCCCTCTGCTCCCTCGACCCCGAGCCCGACGTGTGCATGACCGACGGCTTCAGCGTGCCGGGCTGCGCGTGCCGCCACCGCGCCGTGGTGGGCGGTGACGGCCGCAGTGCCGCGATCGCGGCGGCCTCGATCGTGGCCAAGGTCACCCGCGACCGCTTCATGCACCGGATCGCGCCCGAGTACCCCGAGTTCCGGTTCGACCGTCACGTCGGGTACATCACCGCGGAGCACACACGGGCCGTGCGCCAGCACGGGCCGACGCCGCTTCACCGCCGGTCGTTCGAGGCGATCGCGTATGCCCAGCTGGATCTCGATCTCGGACTCTGAGTACGGCCGCCTGGCCGAGTCGGTGGTGTGCTGGTGGCTGCGGCTGCGCGGCTACTCGATCGTCGCGCGCAACCTGCGGGTGCTCGGGCGTGAGGTGGACGTGGTCGCGCGACGAGGGTCGACGCTGGTCGTGGTCGAAGTGAAGGCGCGCCGCCACGGCCGTTGCGGAGCCGCCGACGAGATGGTGGGAGTACGCCAGCGCGGGCGGCTGCTGCAGGCCGCCGAGGTGCTGCTCGAGCGCGACCCGCGCGCCCGCAACGTGCGCGTCGACGTGGTCGCCGTGAGCGGCCTGCGCCCTCGCCACATCCCGGCCGCCCTCTCTTTGGACTAACTCGGCACACCCCGGCACCCACGCGTAACGGGGCGCCCCGTACGCTCGCCGGATGGTTGCGCGCGCGCTCACGCTGTGGCTGACGGGGATCACGGCCCGGCGGGTCGACGTCGAGGCGCACGTCGCCGACGGCGTGACGTCGTTCCTGGTCGTGGGCCTCGCCGACCGGGCGGTGCAGGAGGCGCGCCAGCGTGTCCGCAGCGGCATCCTTTCGGCCGAGTTTCGGTTCCCCGGGCGGCGGTTGACGGTCAATCTCGCCCCGGCGCAGGAGCGCAAGGAGGGGTCGGGCTTCGATCTTGCGATCGCGCTCGCACTCCTGGCCGCGTCGGGCCAGGCGCCGCTCGACCGGGTCGCGCGGGTGGCGGCGGCTGCCGAGCTCGGCCTCGACGGCGCCCTGCGGCCCGTGCGCGGCGCCCTCGCGATGGCGGAGGCGGCGGGGAGGGTGGGCGCCGAGGCGCTAGTCGTCTCCCCCGAGAGCGCCACCGAGGCTGCTCTGGCGGGCACCGTCCCCGTGATCGCGGCCCGCAGCCTGCGCCATGTGGTCGACATCCTGCGCGACCGCGCTCAGCCCCTGCCGATCCCCGACCCGGTCGCACCCGTCCGCTCTCCGGCCGGCGACCTGGCCGAGGTGCGCGGCCAGCCACGGGCGCGGCGGGCGCTCGAGATCGCAGCGGCGGGCGCGCACAACCTGCTGCTGATCGGCCCGCCCGGGTCGGGCAAGACGATGCTCGCCCGCCGCCTGACCGGAATCATGTCGCCGCCTAGCCACGACGAGGTGCTCGAGATCACGCGGATCCACTCCGCGGCGGGCCTGCTCGCGGCCGGCACAAGGCTCGATCAGCGACCGTTCCGGGCGCCGCATCACACCGCCTCGGCGGCCGCCCTGGTCGGCAACGCCCGCCTGCGCCCGGGCGAGATCACCCTCGCGCACCCGAGAGTCAAGAAACCACACCCGAGTCTGGGCGATAATGCGCGAACTACGAGGA
>DATCPV010000341.1:0-5807 GCA_036569885.1 Gaiellales bacterium
TCGGTATCCCCAACATCACGATCCTGGGAGCGATCTCGACCCTGTCGCTTCTGTTCGTGGAGTACTGGTTCTGGTACGACCCGCTGCAGGGTGTCAGCAGCTGGGGTCACACGCTGCGCTGGGTGATGATCCTCGTCATCCCGACCGGGACGGCGGTCTACCTGGTCGCGTGGTTCACAAGCAAGCGACGGGGCGTCGCGGTGGACAGGGTGTTCGCCGAGATCCCGCCCGAATAGTCGAACAAGGAGCCGGCATGAACTCGATCGCAGCACAGCACACCCGTCAGGGCTGGCACTCCGTGCTGGTGGGCGGCATCGCCACCTTTATGGGTGCGCCCCAGGTCGAACCGAGCGCCGACGCGTTGCGGGCTGCCGGTGCCCGGGCGGCGTTCGTGGGCATGCCGTTCGACTCCACGACGATCGCCCGCCCGGGGGCGCAGCTCGGCCCCCGGGCGGTGCGTGACTGGTCGTGTCACACCCTCTCCTACCACGGGGAGTACGACCTCGACATCTTCGAGGCGCTGGGGGTGGTGGACATGGGTGACGTGCCGGTGGTGCCGGCCAACGCGCAGAAGACGGTCGACCTGGTTGCCGGCGCGATGGGCGAGGCGATTCAGGCCGGCGCGTTGCCGGTGCTGTGTGGGGGTGAGCACATCACCACCATCGGCGGCTCGCTGGCGGTCGACCGGCACGCACCGGCGGGCACGTATGGCCTGATCCTGGTCGACACCCACCTGGACACGGCGCCGGATGTGGGCGGCGAGCGGATCAACCACTGCTGCCCGATCACCCGGGCGATGGAGCTTGATGCGTTCGATCCCACCAAGTGCGTGATCATCGGCCCTCACGGCGCGATGAATCCCAAGAGCGAGTACGCCTTCGTCCGCGAAGCGGGCGTGACCGTGTTCCACGTGTCGGATGTCGATCGCCGCGGTGCCAGGGCGGTGGCCGAGGAGGCGGTGCGGATCGCATCCGACGGCACCGACGGCGTCTACTTCAGCTTCGACGTGGACAGCCTGGACAGCTCGGTGTGCACCGGCACGTGCGTCCCGACGATGGGCGGCCTCACGTCACGCGAGGCGCTGACGATGGTGTCGGTGATCGGCCGCTGCGACCTGGTCGCGATGGATGTGTGCGAGGTGGCGCCCGCGTACGACCACGGCCAGTCGGCGATGGCCGCCTGCCAGGTCGTCGTCGACACCCTCGCCGCCTACGCCGACGCCCACCGCTGACCCGCGCCAACCGGGGTCAGACCCCTTTTGGCGCAAGGAGGGGTGATAGCGGGAGCGCGTTGCGCTGTGCGGCCGGCGATTGCCTGTCCGCTACATCGTTGGCTGTGGCACGACCGGAAGAGGGCCGGTGGGTAGTGGGCAGTCGATGTTTCTCGCCTATCAGCCGTGGGGCGTGAAACCACTCATCTAGGCACGCCTGACCTCGAGCACGATCTCGGTCGGGTTGTTCGAGTTGATCGGGATCATGTCCTGAGGACACGCCGAGACGGCCACCACGATGTCGAGTTCGGCCCGCAGCGTGGCGGAGTCGCCCGCCTTGGTCGGCGCGGGCTCGAACCCGATCGTGGCGTCAAGGCCCACCGGGATATTCATGAACAGGTTGATCGGCTGCGGGATCTCGATGCCCTCGTGACCCAGCGCCGCCATCGCGGTCTGCAGGTTCTCCTGACACGAGGCGTGCCAGCCCTGCGCCCCGAGGAGCTCGAAGCGCGACGGGTCGCAGGCCGCGCAGAGCATGTCGTGCACGCCGGGTGAGTCGTCGGCCTCGAGCGTCAGGATCGGCCGCCGGCGGTTGGTGACGAACTGCTCACCGACGTGGGGGAAGAGCCGACCGACGTACACGCGTGTGTGCTCGGCGCTGTGGTACTCGCGCAGGTTGTCGGCGCAGAACGCGAACACGTCGGCCACCTGGCCGCCGTTCGGATCGATCACCCTGATGCGGTCCCCGCGCGCCAATTCGACCGCACGTCCCTCGCGGGCGGGGACGGTGATGGTGGTGGTGTCGGCCATGCTGTGTCGGACCAGAAATTCGCCGTCGCGGCTGGCCTTTCGTCCCCCGGCCGAAAGAGCGTTTGAGTTGCCTCTAGCGCTCCTCCGTCCGGCTTCGACCTACTCGGCTGCCCTCGACGGCGCAGTGGTCAAGCTACGGCACCCGGCCGCCCGTTGCAACCCGAAACTTCACGCAGTTTGCGAGGTTCGACGTCGATCTGCCCGGACCAAAGATTCGCCGTCGTGGCTGACCTTTCGTCCCCCGAGCGAAGGAGCTTTCGAGTCACCTCTACAGCTCCTCCGCCCGGCTTCGACCTACTCGGTTGCCCGCGACGGCGCAGTGGTCAAGGTACGGCACCCGGCCACCCGTTGCAACCCGAAAGTTCACGCAGTTTGCGGAGTTGTGCGCCGGAGTTGTGCCTGTAGAGTTGCGCGCGCATGCGTGTCTTCATCATCAGCGACATGGAGGGTGTCGCCGGTATCACCAACTGGGGTGGCGTCGGCGCGGGTGCCCCGCTGTACGAGGAGGGGCGCACGCTCTACACCGAGGAGTTGAACGCCGCGGTGCGCGGAGCCTGCGCGGGCGGTGCGACGGAGGTGGTCGTGATGGACTGCCACGGCGCCGGCGGCGACCAATCGTTCAACTCGCTGCGGCCGGAGCTCCTGGACGACCGCTGCGAGTTCGTCGTGCAGAAGGAGTGGACCGAGTACACGGGCGTGCTCGAGGACGGTTGCGACGCCGCCCTCTTCGTCGGCATGCACGCGATGGCCGGCACCGGCGACGGCCAGATGAGCCACACCGTCTCCGGCACAGGTTGGCGCAGCGTCAGGTTCAACGACCGCGAGGTCGGCGAGACGGGCATCAACGCCGCGCTGTGCGGCACCTGGGACTGCCCGGTGCTGCTCGTCACAGGCGACCAGGCCGCCTGTCGCGAGGGTACGGATCTGCTCGGAACGACCCTGACCACCGTCCAGGTGAAGACGGCGCTCGGTCGCTTCAGCGCCCGCCACAAGACGCCCGGAGTCGCGAGGACACTGATCGAGGCGGGTGCGCGGCGGGCGCTCGCCGATCTGAAGGCGGTCGCGCCCTATGACCCCGGCCACCCGTGCGAGGTGCGCGTCGAGCTCGCCACCCCCGACCACACCGAGCAGTTCCGTCACCATCCCAAGGTGCAGATCATCGACCCGAGGACGATCGTGAGCAGCGCCGACGACTGGTGGACGGCCTGGCGGCAGTTCTATTTCTCCTACCAGTGGCCGTCTGCGGAGTAGCGTGGCCAGGGAGTACCCGACCCTTCTCGACCTGATCGGCGACACGCCGATCGTGCGCCTCCAGCGCGTCGCCCGGGACGTCGCCGCGACGGTGGTCGCCAAGCTCGAGTACATGAACCCGGGTGGGTCGGTGAAGGACAGGATCGGGCTGCGCATGATCGATGCGGCCGAGCGCGAGGGCCTGCTTCGGCCGGGTGGCACGATCGTCGAGCCGACCTCGGGCAACACCGGCGTCGGCCTGGCCATGGTCGCGGCGCTGCGCGGCTATCGCATGATCTTCGTCATGCCCGACAAGATGAGCCAGGAGAAGATCTCGCTGCTGCGCGCCTTCGGCGCCGAGGTCGTGATCTGCCCCACCGCGGTCGAGGCCGACTCGCCCGAGAGCTACTACTCGGTCTCCGACCGGCTGGCCGAGGAGATCCCGGGCGCGTTCAAGCCCAACCAGTACGCCAATGCCGCCAACCCGCGCGCCCACTACGACACCACCGGGCCCGAGATCTGGGAGCAGACCGGCGGCGAGTTCGACGCCCTCGTCATCTCAGTCGGCACCGGTGGCACCATCTCGGGCACCGCCCGCTATCTCAAGGAGCAGAAGCCCGGCCTGACCGTCGTCGGCGCAGACCCCGAGGGCTCGATCTACTCGTCGGAGGTCATGCACCCCTACCTGGTCGAGGGCATCGGCGAGGACTTCTGGCCGCAGACGTTCGACCCCACGGTCGTCGACGAGTACATCACCGTGTCGGATCGCGACTCGTTCCTCACCGCCCGGCGGATGGCGCGCGAGGAGGGTCTTCTGGTGGGCGGATCGGGCGGCACGGCGGTCTGGGCGGCGCTCGAGGTGGCCAAGCGCTACGGCCCTGACGCGACGATCGTCACGCTCATCCCCGACGGCGGCCGGGCCTACCTGAGCAAGTTCTTCAATGACAACTACATGCTCGAGTACGGGTTCCTGGAGCGCACGACGCCCGTGCCGACGGTCGAGCAGGTGCTGCACGCCAAGCACGGCTCGGAGCTGCCCGAGCTGGTCACGATCGAGGCCCACCACAAGGTGGGCGAGGCGATCGAGCTGATGCAGCGCTACTCGATCTCGCAGCTTCCGGTGGTGCGCACGCAGCCTCCCGAGTCGCTGGCCGACGTGGTCGGCTCGCTGCACGACCGCGGCCTGCTCGATCGCGTCTTCAAGAACCCCGACGCGCTGAATGACAACGTCGCCGAGGCGATGCAGCCGCCGCTCGCGGCTGTCGACGCCGAGGACTCGCTCGACCGCGTCTTCGCCGACCTGACCGCGGGCAGCCCGGCGGTCGTGGTCGTCCGGGGCGGCCGGCCCGCCGGGATGCTGACCCGTTCCGACCTGCTCGAGTACCTGGCTCACCGGCGAAACGGCGCGTGACGGCGCTGCCGCTGGCGGCCCTTCGCCGCCACATCGTCGCCGCCCAGGGCTACTGCACCCGCCACCACCGGGCCGATGCCGACGATGTCGCCGCGGCCGTGGAGCGGCTCTCCTGCGTGCAGCTCGACTCGATCTCGGCCGTCGCGCGCAGCCACCGCCTGACCCTGCTCTCACGCGTCGGCACGTATCCGGATGGGACGGTCTCGGCGCTGCTTCGCTCGGGGCGCCTGTTCGAGTACTGGGCGCACGAGGCGTGCCTGCTGCCGATCGCCACCTGGCCGCTGATGCGCCGCCTGATGGCGCCCTCGCACCCCTGGTGGGGGCCGATCATCGAGCGCGACCCGCAGCTGGCCGGCAATGTGATGGGCGCGATCCGTGAGCGCGGCGCGCTCGGGTCGCGCGACTTCGAGGGCGCCCGTTCCGGCGTGGGGATGTGGGACAACCTGAAGCCGGCCAAGCGTATGCTGGAGGCGCTCTGGAGCGCCGGCGATCTCGTCGTCGCCGGCCGTCAGGGCTTCCAGCGCCTCTACGACCTGCCCGAGCGGGTGCTGCCCGCCTCCGTGCTTGGGGCTCCGGTGCCGGACGCGGACGAGGTGCTGCGCGAGCTCGTCGTGCGGGCCGTGCGCGCCCGCGGGGCGCTGACCGACGCGGGTGTCGTCGAGCACTGGCGGCTGAAGGGTGGGACGGCCCGGATCCGCCCCCACACCGACGCCCTGGTGAGCTCGGGCATCCTGCGGCGGCTCGAGGTGGCCGACGGCGGTGCGGCGGTGCTCGTCTGCGCCGACGCCGATCCGGCCGCCGCGGCGCCGGCGGGCGCGGTGCTGCTCTCGCCCTTCGACAACCTCCTCTGGGACCGGCCGTTTGCCGAGCGCGTGTTCGGCTTCCGGCACCTGATCGAGGTCTACAAGCCGGCGCCCGAACGCCGCTACGGCTACTACGTCCTGCCGCTCGTGAGCGGTGACCGCATGGTGGGTCGGGCCGATCTCAAGGCCGAACGCCGCGCCGGCACGCTGACCGTGCGGGCATGGCACCCCGAGGGCCGGTTCCGCAGCACCGAGCCGCTCGAGCGAGCGCTCGGCCGGCTCGCCCGCCAGCTCGGCCTCGAGCCGGTGTTCGGCTAGATCCATCTACATTCCCTCCATGGAC
>DATCPV010000342.1:0-1919 GCA_036569885.1 Gaiellales bacterium
CCCAGGTGCTGCTCGTGGTGCTGGGAGCGATCTTCATCTTCAGCCCGGAACAGATCGCCCAGAACGTGCACCTCGGCACGGCGCCCTCGCTCGAGCAGCTGATCCTGGCCTGTTCGGTGGCGATCGTCGCCTACACGGGCATCGACACGATCGGCGAGATGGCGGGCGAGGCGAGGGATCCCGATCGCGACCTGCCCCGGGCGACAACGGGCCTCCTCGCCTCGGTGGTCACGCTCTACGTCGCCCTCTCGCTGATCGCGCCTCATGGCCATGTCGCCCACCCGATGCTCGGGATCGTGTCCCGGTTGCCGCTGCACGTGTTCTCGAACGGGCTCGGGTATGTCGTCGGTTTGCTGGTGGCCGTCATGCTGCTGGTGACGGCGTACACGGCCGTCACGAGCCTCTGCCGGCTGAGCTGCTGGCTCACACAGCACCATCAGCTGCCCGCGCGCGCCGCGGAGCTGCATCCGGCCTACGAGACCCCCTACGTCACGATCGCCTGGGCCACGGTCGCGGCCGCGACCATCGTGATCCTCCAGGCAGGCGCGGGCGGCGCGAGCTTCCTGGCGGGCACCTACGTCTACGGGGCGCTGCTCGCGTCCACGAGCGTCCAGGTCTCCGTCGTCGCCATGCGCTGGCGGGATCCGGCCCGCTACCGGCCCTTCGAGGTACCGGTGAACATCCCGGTGAATGGTCGCCGGATCCCGGTGGTCGCAGTCGTCGGAGCGGTCGCGACCGCCTCGGCGTGGGTTGTGGTCGTCCTGCTCGAGCCCGGCCCGCGTTTCCTCGGCTCGGCGTGGATCCTGATCGGCCTGCTCGCCTATGCGGCCTACCGCCGCCGCCGCGGACTCACCCTCACCGAGCACACCCGGCGCGACGTCACGCAGCGCGGGGCGCCGGGCATCGCCGTCGAGTTCCAGACGATCCTCATCCCGGTCAACACCGACCAGGCCGACCTGCCGGCCGACGTCGTCGAGGTCGCAGCCCATCTGGCGACCGAGCGCCGGCCCTCGCTCGTCCTGCTCGCCTTCACGCAGATCCCGCTCTCGGAGGAGATGGACATGGAGATCGACGGCCTCGACGCGAATGTCGAGCGCCTCGCCGCCCAGGCGCGGGCGATCGGCGAGCAGTACGGGATCCGCGTGCACACGACCCATCTGCGCACGCGCGACCCCGCTGACTCGATCCTCGCCGAGGCCACGCGGCGCGACTCGCAGGTGATCCTGCAGCGGGCGACCAGCCTCGACGGCATCGCCCGCCGCATCGTGGCCGAGGCCAGGCAACGGGTGATGATCGTCCGACCGGCGAGGGCCGGCGCATGAGACGCCACATCCTGATCGTCGCCACCGACTCGCACATCCAGCCCGAGCTCCTGGCCGAAGCGGTGGCCGCCGCGACCCGACGGAGCTCCGATGCGATCACGGTCGTGAACGTCATGATCCCGGCCGTTCTCCCGCCGACGTTGCCGGCCACCGCCTGGCCGCCGCGGCTGGCGGCACGGCTTGGCCGCCTGCGGGATGCGATGGAGCCGATCCTGGAATCGCTGCAGCCGAAGGGCCGGGTCGAGATCGTGCCCTGCCGGAGCGTGGCCGCGCTGCTGCAGGCGGTCTGGCCGGTCGACCGGCTGGTCCTCGTCGGCCGGGCCGGGTGGAGTGTCCGCCGTGCCGCCCGCGGCGTCGCCCCGGATGTGGTCATGGTCCCGGCCCGCACCACGCCCGCTCGGCGTGAGCCGGCGCCGGCCTCGCAGCCCCAGTCGATCGCACAGCGGCCATGAGCATCGCCGAGGCAACCCCGCGAACGCTGACTGCTCCTGCGCCGGCGGCCACCCCCGCGACCAAGCCGCGCTGGGGCGCGGCGATGCTGTCGCTCGGCGCTCTGGGCGTGGTCTACGGCGACATCGGCACGAGCCCGCTCTACAC
>DATCPV010000343.1:0-4389 GCA_036569885.1 Gaiellales bacterium
GTGCAGATCAGGGGAGTCCGCGCCAACGCCGGCGTGGTCGTCGACGTTGCGAGCGGCAGGGTTGTGTGGGCCCACGCCGCGCACCGGCCGCTGCCGGTCGCGAGCCTCACCAAGCTGATGACGGCGCTCGTCGCCCTGCCCCGGCCGGCGGTGCTCGACCGTCCGTACTTCGTCACACCGGGGATGGTCTCGGTACCCGGGTACACGATCGGCCTGCGCGCCGGCGACCGCGTGACCGACCGGCGGATGCTGGCGGCGACGCTGATCGCCTCGGCCAATGACGCCGCCGACGTGCTCGCCGTGCGCCGGGCCGGGACGCTCCACGCCTTCGTGGCGCTGATGAACGCGGAGGCTGGCCGCCTGGGCCTGTCCGACACCCATTACTCGAACCCGTCCGGCATCTACGATCGCGACAACCACTCGTCGGCCTGGGACGTCGCCGACCTGTCCCGGCACGTGCTGGGGCGGCCGCTATTGCGGATGCTGGTTGGGCGCAAGGCCTATCCGGGCGGCCCGACGGTCTACGTCAACCGCAACCGGCTCCTGTGGTCATACTCGGGCGCGATCGGGCTCAAGACCGGTTCGACGACGGCCGCGGGCAACTGCCTGTCCGTGGCCGCCACCCACAACGGGCGGACACTTGTCGCGGTGCTCCTGCACGTCCACGGCGACGAGTTCGCGGCGGCGGCGCGGCTGCTCAATTGGGGTTTCCGTCACGACCGCTGATCCGGCCGGCGGGCGGTCGCCAGCAGGTGCGGGCTTATACCGAGCAGCTCCGGGATGCGTCCGAGCTCACGGGCGGCAGCCAACACCACCGCCCGGCCGCGAGGATCGGCGAGGCGCGCGTCGAGGTCGGAGAGGGCGAACGCGATCCCCTCGACGCTGACCAGGTCGACGACGTCGAGTCCCGCGGCGCGCACCTCGGCCCGCAGTTGCCCGGGGCGGTGGCAGTAGCCGCTGAACGATCCCGGAAAGAGCTCCAGGAGCCGCCCCGACCGCTCGACGGTTTCGACCTGGTGGCCGATGCTCGGAAACTCGAGATCGAGCCGCTCGACGACCTCACCGTGCAGCCGAGGAGCCCAGCGCGAGATCGCCGCCGCGAACACCAGCCCGCCCGGCCGCACGACTCGGCACGCCTCCCCCAGCGCCTGCAGCCGGTCGGCTCGCGCCGGGAGGTGGTACAGCGGGCCGAGCAGCAGCACCGCATCTGCGCCGCCGTCGGCGAGGTCGATGGCGCGAGCGTCCCCGACCGTCGTCTCGACGTTCAGGCCGCGGACGGCCGCGTCTGCCCGGAGCTGCTCCACGTGCTTGGGAACGATGTCGCGGTGGCGGACGGTGTACCCGCGCTCGGCCAGCCAGAGCGAGTAGCGGCCGGGGCCGCCGCCGATGTCGGCGACCACCGCCGGCGGGTGCGGGAGGTGTTCGGCCAGGATCTCGATCGTCCGCTCGAACTCGACCACGCCGAGCGGCAAGTCCAAGCGGCCGCGCTCGTCGGCGTCGCCGTAGTGCTCGAGGACATCGTCGGAGGCGCCACTCACGCGCGGTCGAAGCCTACGAGGGCCGCGGCACGTAGGCGGCGTGCATGCCGGCCACGAGCAGTACGACGAGGCCGAGGTAGACCACCGCGATCCCGATTCGCTGCGGAATCGTCACCGAGTGGTACTCGCGGTAGCCGGGCATATCGCGGCGGCTCCAGCGGCGGTAGAGCTCGTAGCACGCGAACACCAGCACGATCAGGAGGATCGGGCTCTCGTACTTGAAGAACAGGAGGGCGATCGCGAACAGACCCGCGAACCAGAACGCCGGGTGCAGCGCGGAGACGGCGCGGCCGCCGTCCAGCGGCACGACGGGGATCAGGTTGAACAGGTTGAGCAGGAAGCCGAGATACGCGAGCGCACGCAACAGGTCGCTGTTGATCTCCTCGGCCCAGAGGAGGGTCGCCAGGGCACCGGCGCTTCCGAGCACCGGCCCGGCCAGGCCGACCTTGGCCTCGATGTAGGCGTTCTTCGGCATCTCCTTCATCGCCACGAACGCCCCCATGAAGGGGATGAACACCGGCAGGGATGCCGAGATCCCCTCGCGCCGAAGCCAGATCACATGGCCGAGCTCGTGCACCAGAAGCAGTACGGCGAACCCGAGCCCGAACCACCAGCCCCAGAACAGCGCATAGGCCCCGACCGCGAGCACGAACGTGAACAGGAACTTGAATTTCAGCAGGATCGCGAACTGGCCCAGGAACTTGAGTGCGATCAGGCCGCCGGCGGTGATGCCGCCGCCGAGGCGCCGCAGCAGGCCGCGGTGCTCCTCGACGGGGGAGTGGAACGGCGGATCCGTGGGCGGGGGCGCAGGCGGATGCGTGAGGCCGGTCGGGGACTCCCGCGGTTCGCGCGGCTCCCACGGGTCATAGGTCATATAGACAGCGTAGCCGCCGCCGCTCGCCCGTCTAGGTGCCCTCGCGACCAATCCACTCTTCGCCGCCCTCGAAGACCTCCTTCTTCCATACCGGCACCGTCTGCTTGAGGGTGTCGATCGCCTCGCGGCAGGCGTCCATGGCCGGGCCGCGGTGGGCGGCGGAGACGGCGATGATGACGCTCGCCTCGCCGATCGGAACGTGACCGGTGCGGTGCGCCATCGCGACGCCGATCACCTCGTGGCGCCGCTTGACCGCCTCGGCGATGCGGGCCATCTCGGCCTCGGCCATCTCGGGGTAGGCGTCGTACTCGAGATGCTCGACGGTGCGGCCGCGGCTGTGCGTGCGCGTCGTGCCGATGAAGGTCGCGATCGCACCGGCACCGGTGTCGGCGACCTCGGCGACCACCGCGTCGAGCTCGAGGGGCGCCGCCTGGACGGTGAAGGCACCGCCGGAGACCGGCGGGATCACGGCCACCTCGTCGCCCGGTTCCACGAGCGCCTCACGGCCGGCGTACTCGCGGTTTCGGGCATAGGCCAGCCCGGGCGGCTCGTCGCCGAGGCCGAGCGCCGGCCACACGTCCGCCACCATCGCCCCGTCCGCCAGGTCAACGTCGCGCTGCGACCAGCCGGCCCGCTCCCGAAGCGCGGCGAACAGCCTGACCGTGATCCGCATGCCCGCAGCCTATCCCCGGCCCCGATCGCGTCGGTGGGGTTGTACCCGCCCCCCGCGGCCTCTATCGTGGACCCGGAGCCCCGGAGGCTGGGGACCGCTCGAGGCACGGCGCTCACCGGCTGCCGCGTCGAAGAAGGCGGTTCCGGCAGCCGGGGCTCCTCTATCCTGCTGCTCGTGTCCCCCGCCGATCGCGAGCACTCGACCGAGTCGGGAATCCCCGTAAAGCCGGTCTACCGCCGCGAGGACGCGCCCGCCGAGCGAGCCGACCCGGGGACGTTCCCATACACCCGGGGCGTGCGGCCGGACGGCTACCGCAAGCGGCCGTGGACGATGCGCCAGTACGCCGGGTTCTCGTCGGCCGACGAGACCAACAGGCGCTTCCGGCTGCTGCTCGAACGAGGACAGACCGGCCTCTCGGTCGCCTTCGACCTGCCCACGCAGCTCGGGCTCGACTCCGACCACCCGTTGGCCAGCGGCGAGGTGGGGCGCACCGGGGTCGCCATCGACTCGATCGCCGACATGCGCGCGCTCCTGCGCGACATCCCGCTCGACACGGTGTCGACGTCGATGACGATCAACGCGCCGGCGGCGCTGCTCATGCTCCTCTACGAGCTGGTCGGCGAGGAGCAGGGCGTCGACCCCGCGCGGCTGTCCGGGACGATCCAAAACGACGTGCTCAAGGAGTACATCGCCCGCGGCAACTACATCTTTCCCGCCCGGCCGAGCATGCGACTCACGGTCGACACGTTCAGGTACTGCACCGAGCGGCTGCCGCGGTTCAACACGATCTCGATCTCGGGATATCACATCCGGGAGGCGGGCTCGACGGCCGCCCAGGAGATCGCGTTCACGCTCGCCAATGGCATCGCCTACGTGCAGGCGGCGGTGGATGCCGGGCTCGGGGTGGACGAGTTCGCCCGGCGGCTGTCGTTCTTCTTCAACGCGCACAACAACTTCTTTCAGGAGGTGGCGAAGTTCCGGGCGGCGCGGACGGTGTGGGCCGAGGTGATGCGTGACCGCTTCCGCGCCGCCGACGAGCGCAGCCTGATGCTGCGGTTCCACGCCCAGACGGGCGGCTCGACGCTCACCGCGCAGCAGGCCGAGAACAACATCGTCCGGGTCGCCGTGCAGGCGTTCTCGGCGGTCTGCGGCTCGGCCCAGAGCCTGCACACCAACGCCTTCGACGAGGCGCTCGCGCTACCGACCGAGCACAGCGCCACGATCGCCCTGCGCACGCAGCAGATCCTCGCCGCCGAGGCCGGCGCGACCGACACCGCCGACCCGCTGGCCGGGAGCTACTACGT
>DATCPV010000344.1:0-5853 GCA_036569885.1 Gaiellales bacterium
GCGCTGGGAAGAGTAGGTGGTTGATCGATATCTCCGTGGTGTCCAGGGCGGCGAGAACCGAGCCTCGCAAGGACGCAGGGAGCGTTCATACCGGTTAAGCGTATGGGCGCGACCGAGGACGCAGCGAGGCGACGGTTCGCAGCCGCAGCCCCACCAACCGCCGCGCTATTCCAAGCCGTCGTGCGGCCTGGCCCGCGGAGATGTCGATCAACCACCTATCCCCGGTACGCTGTGAATATGGATGCTGTGACCGACCGCTTCGACCGCCCGCTTCGCGACCTGCGCATCTCGGTCACCGACCGGTGCAACTTCCGCTGCGTCTACTGCATGCCCAAAGAGGTCTTCGGGCATGACTTCGAGTTCATGCGCCGCTCCCAGCTGCTCTCGTTCGAAGAGATCACCCGGCTGGCGCGCGTGTTCGCCGGCGCGGGCGTGCGCAAGCTGCGGCTGACCGGCGGAGAGCCTCTTCTGCGGCGCGACATCGAGAGCTTGATCACGATGCTGGCCGAGATCGACGGCATCGATGACATCGCTCTGACCACCAACGGCAGCCTGCTCGCACGCAAGGCCCAGGGCCTGCGCGAGGCCGGCCTGCACCGGGTCACCGTCAGCCTCGACTCGCTTGACGACGAGGTCTTCGCAGCGGTCAACGACGTCGGCGCCCCGGTTGCCCTCGTGCTCGAGGGCATCGAGGCCGCCGCGGCCGCGGGCCTCGGCCCGGTGAAGGTGAACATGGTGGTCAAGCGGGGGCTGAACGACCAAAGCGTCCTCGACATGGCCCGCCACTTCCGCGGCACGGGCCACATCCTGCGGCTGATCGAGTTCATGGACGTCGGCGCATCAAACGGCTGGCGCCTGGACGACGTCGTGCCCGCGGCCGAGATGGTGGCCACGATCGCCGCCGAGTGGCCGCTCGAGCCGGTCGACCCCGCCTACCGCGGCGAGGTGGCCGCGCGCTACCGCTATTGCGACGGTGCCGGCGAGCTCGGCGTGATCGCATCGGTCACCCAGCCGTTCTGCCGCGACTGCACCCGCACGCGCCTGTCCGCCGACGGCCGCCTGTACACGTGCCTCTTCTCGAACCTCGGCCGCGACCTGCGCGGCCCACTGCGCGCCGGCGCATCCGACGCCGAGATGGCGGAGCTGATCGGCCGCATCTGGAACCGCCGCGGCGACCGCTACTCCGAGCTGCGCACGGCCGCCACGGCCGGCTCGCCGAAGGTCGAGATGTCATACATCGGCGGCTGACACCCTCCCGGGGCGGGAATGGCCGCGGCCCCGCCGGCGTTCGGACGAGTATGGGACGGCCGCAGGCTGGGTTAGGATGAACGGTCGCATGGAAGTGACCGCACTCCTCCAGGGCGCTCGTAAGCGTGCCCGGGTGTTCCTGCCGAAGGGCTGGCGCGACTTCGTGCTGCAGCTCTTCCTGTTCACGCTCGTCGACATCGCCTACGAGCTCACCCGCGGCCTGTCGGAGGGCAGCGTGCTGCCGGCGTTCACGCACGCCCGCGACGTTGTGTCGCTCGAGCGGTCGCTGGGAGTCTTCACGGAGCTCGACGTGCAGCACTGGGCGCTGCACCGCCACTGGGCGCTCGACCTCGCCGACTTCACGTACTTCCACGCCCACTTCGTGATCACGGTCTGCTTCATGTTCTGGCTCTACCTGCGCCGGAACAACCACTACTACTTCATCCGCAACGCCATCTTCGTCGCCGACGGGATCGCGCTGATCGGGTTCACGGTCTTCCCCACCGCCCCGCCGCGGATGCTGACCGACCTCGGCTTCACCGACACGCTCGACCGGTACGCCTCGATCAGCAACTACTCGGGGCCGGTGGCGGCGCTCGCCAACCCGTTTGCCGCCGTGCCCAGCATCCACACGTGCTACTCGCTGATCATCGGCGTCACCTGCTTCTTCCTCGTCCGCCACCGGGCCATCGGCTTCACCTGGCTGTTCTACCCGGTGCTGATCGTGTTCTCGATCGTCGCGACCGGAAACCACTTCTGGATCGATGCCTTCCTGGGCGGATGCCTGGCATGCGTCGCCCTGGGCTCGGCGTGGCTGATCGAGCGGTGGCGGCCGACGCTCCCGCATTCGGCCCGGGTGCGGCTGCACCTCGAGGCGCCGAGCGGTCCCGTGACCGCGGTCACCGCAAGATAGCCTCCGTGGTATAGTGCGGGGATGAGTACCGTGCTCACCCGGCTCAAGACCGGCTACACAAACGGCGGTCGCGGGCTCGGAATGGCCCTGATGGCCAGGTTCCGGTCACTGCCGTTCACGCCCAACCAGCTCACCGTCGCCGGCCTGTCGCTGAACGCGGTCGCCGGCGTGCTCGTGTACGAGCGCCGGTTCGTGTGGGCGACGGTCGCGTTCGTCGCCGGCAGCATCCTCGACATCCTCGACGGCGCGCTGGCCCGGTCGCACAACAAGCTGACCCCATTCGGCAGCTTCCTCGACTCGACCACCGACCGCATCTCGGAGGGATTCATTCTCGGCGCGATCGCGCTCGTCCTGTCGCGGCAGGGCCATCAGGTGGCGCTCGCAAGCGTCTTCGTCGCGCTGGTCGGCTCGTTCCTGGTCAGCTACACGCGGGCAAAGGCCGAGGCGCTGGGCCTCAGCGGAGAGGTCGGCCTGATGGGCCGGCCCGAGCGGATCGTGCTCCTGGCGATCGCGATGCCCTTTGCCGGCGCCGGGTCGCTGCCCTACGCCGTCTACATGCTGGCGGCGCTGACCGCATTCACGGTCTTCCAGCGGGTCAACCATGTACGCAAGCAACTCAACTGGGGGGAATAGCCATGGCCGAAACGGCCTCAACCAACGGACATCGCAAGAGCTCGGGCAAGGTGCGCGTCGCCGTCGTCGGCGTCGGCAACTGCGCGTCGGCTCTCGTCCAGGGTGTCCACTTCTACCGTGACGCCAAGCCGGACGACTTCGTCCCCGGTCTGATGCACGTCGATCTCGGCGGCTACCACGTCTCCGACATCGAGTTCTCGGCCGCCTTCGACGTGGACGCCGACAAGGTCGGCCACGACCTCAGCGCCGCCATCGGCCGCGGCCAGAACAACACGGTGCGCTTCTGCGAGGTGCCCGAGATGGGCATCCCCGTGCACCGGGGTATGACCCACGACGGCATCGGCAAGTACCTGAGCGCCGTGATCCACAAGTCGGCCGGCGAGACCGCCGACGTCGTCCAGGTGCTCAAGGACACCCGCACCGACGTGGTCGTCTCGTACCTGCCCGTGGGCTCCGAGCAGGCCACAAAGTGGTATGTCGAGCAGGTGCTGCAGGCCGGCTGCGCGTTCGTGAACTGCGTCCCGGTGTTCATCGCCCGCGAGCCCTACTGGCAGCGCCGGTTCGAGCAGCGCGGCCTGCCGATCATCGGCGACGACATCAAGTCGCAGGTCGGCGCCACGATCGTTCACCGCCAGCTCACCAGGCTCTTCCGCGAGCGCGGCGTGCGGCTCGAGCGCACCCACCAGCTGAACGTCGGCGGCAACACCGACTTCCTCAACATGCTCGAGCGCGAGCGGCTGGAGTCGAAGAAGATCTCCAAGACCAACGCCGTCACTTCGCAGCTCGACTACGACATCGGCGCCCGCAACGTCCACATCGGGCCGAGCGACTACGTCCAGTGGCTCGACGACCGCAAGTGGGCCTACATCCGCATGGAGGGCCGCAGTTTCGGCGACGTGCCCCTGAACATCGAGCTCAAGCTCGAGGTGGTCGACTCGCCCAACTCGGCCGGGATCGTCATCGACGCCGTCCGGTGCGCCAAGCTCGGGCTCGACAACGGGCTTTCGGGTGCCCTGGAGTGGCCGAGCGCCTACTTCATGAAGTCGCCGCCGGTGCAGCATGCCGACGACGTTGCTCGCGAGGAGGTCGGCAAGTTCATCGCCAAGCAGGGCCAGAAATCGCCGAAGAAGGCGCGGGAGCAGCAGCCGGCCGACGCGTGAGGCAGCACCGGCCGTGAAGTCGCTCAAGCTGTGCCTCGCATCCCCGTTCGCACTTGCCGGCGCCCATCCGGTGGCCGAGCATGTGCGCGGGGTTGCGACGGCGCTGGCAGAGCGCGGGCACCGCGTCACGGTGCTCGCGCCCAGCTCGTCGACGCGGGCGCTGCGCAGCGGCCGCCGGCGGCTGCGCGCACTCGCGGCGGGTGACCACGAGGCCCTGATCGGCCTCGACGGCGAGCCGCTGCAGGTCGCCGTCGCGGCGGCCGTCCCCCTGCGCCAGCGCGGGCGCCGCCGCGGGGCCGGCATCCCGGTCGCCGCCCACGCCAATGTGGCGCTCGCGGTCGGACAGGGCGGATTCGACATCGTGCACGCGCACGAGCCGCTCCTGCCGGGCGTGTCGACATCGGCGCTCCGGCATTCGCCGGGATTGACGGTGGCGACGTTCTTCGCCCCCGACCGGACGCTCCACTACCCCGTCCGTCCCGGGACGCTCGAGCGCTACCGGGCCCGGGTCGACGCGCTGCTTGCGACCTCGCCGGCGGCGGCGGCCCAGGCGGCCGAGTTCTATCCGGGCGACTACACCGTGATCCCCGAGGGGATCGGCGCCGCGTTCGTGCCCGGACAGAAGGACGGCACCCGAATCGTGGTCGAGTGGCAGCCCGAGGGCCGGGCGATCGTGCGCGCCCTGGTCAAGCTGGTCGCGGCCACGCCCGGGATCGAGCTGACGCTCCTGTGGAGCCGGCGCAGCCGCCGGCCGCTGCGCCCGTTCGTCCCCGCCCAGGCCCGCGGCCGCGTGCACGCCAGCAGCCCCGAGGATGCCGACGGGCGCGCCGCCGTACTGGCGGTGGCCGACGTCTTCGTCGAGGGCGAGAGCGGCGATCCGTCGCTTCACTGGGAGGCGCGCGCCTGTGGATGCGCCGTGGTCGCGCCCCTGCCGCCGGGCGCGCTCGAGCTGGACGCCCCGGGCCTCGGGTACGCGCTCGACCAGCCCGAGCTCGCGGCCGCCGCGACCGCGCGCCTCCTCGACGACGCTGACCTGCGCGGGCGCGAGGCGGCGGCCGGCCGCGCGGCGGCCTCGCAGCGGACATTCGCCGTCGTCGCCGAGCGGATCGAGCAGGTGTACGCGCAGCTCGATTCGCGCCGGCGGCGCGGACGCCGGCGGCAACCGCCGGCACGGCCCACCATCTCGGCCGATCTGCACATGCACACCAGCCACTCCTACGACTGCGCGACGGATCCCGAGGCGCTGGTCGACCACTGCATCGACCAGGGCCTCGGCGCGATCGCGGTCACCGACCACAATGAGGTGGACGGCGCACTGGAGGCGGCCGCCCTCGGAAAGCCGATCATCGTGATCGTGGGCGAAGAGGTCAAGACGGCGCAGGGCGAGGTGATCGGCCTCTACCTGCACGAGCGGATCGAGCCCGGGATGAGCATGGGCGACACCATCGCCGCCATCCAGGAGCAGGGCGGCCTCGTCTACATGCCCCACCCGTTCGACCGGCTGCACACGATCCCGGACCCGCCCACGCTCCTGCGGCACCTCGACGAGATCGACATCCTCGAGGTCTACAACTCGCGGCTCCTGTTCGACAGCTTCAACGACGACGCGCTGCGGTTCGCGTCCAAGTACAACCTGATCCAGTCGGCCGGATCGGATGCACACGTGCTGCCCGGCATCGGCACCGCGCTCAACCGGATCCCCGCCTTCGACGGGCCCGAGGAGTTCCTCCTGGCGATGCGCCAGAACGAGATCGTACGGCGCCCGAAGAGCCTCCTGTATCTTCAGGGGCTGAAATGGGTGCAGAGCGTGGCCAGATAGGAAAGACCGGGGCGAAGGCATCCGGTGGTGACCGCCGAATAGACCGGTGGGTGACCGTGGCCGACGATCAGATCTACGAG
>DATCPV010000345.1:0-2067 GCA_036569885.1 Gaiellales bacterium
GTTCCGGGCACCTGGACGGCGAATGCGCAGTTGTCGGTGTCCGGAATCAGCAGCGATCGGGCCTCGGCGGCCGCGGTGCCGGCGATCCCCTCGCCGATGTCGACCACGAGCGATTCGAACGACTCCTCGGCGTAGGCAAGCTCTCCGTAGCGCGCGATCGGCGCCAGCACCGTGCCCTTGGTGACGTAGACGCGGCAGCTGTGGTAATCGATGAGCGTCCTGAGCTCCGAGACGATCGCGTCGCCGATCTCGTGGACGTCGTTCAGGCGATTGAGCTTTCCCGTCAGGCTCTGGAGCATCCGCAGGTGCGCGAGTGAGCGCCGCCGCCGCTCGCGCTGGACGCCGACCTCGTCGTCGCTCCGGGTCGCGTCGTGGACGACCACCCGGTCCTTGCCCCGCGCCTTCGCGACCATAATGGCGCCGTCTGCTCGCGCGACCAGCTCTCGGGCGCTGCGAGCGTGTGTAGGCGCCTCAGCCACCCCGACCGAGACGGTCACCCTGCCCAGCGATCCAACCCTGCCCCTCGCGATCCCGGTCCTGATCCGCTCGGCCAGATCGAGCGCCACGGCGCTGTCGCAGCCGGGCATGATCACGGTGAACTCCTCGCCACCGACTCGACACACGTGCGCACCCGGGCCGGCGATCTCGACCAACGTTTGGGCAACCATTCTCAGCACGTCGTCGCCGACGCCGTGGCCGTGCACGTCGTTGATCTGCTTGAAGTCGTCGATGTCGAGCAGGATCAGCGAGACCGGCTGGCCGAACCGCTGTGCGCGCTCGTACTCCCGGCCGAGCACCTCGTAGAACTGGCGCCGGTTGGCAAGCCCGGTGAGCGCATCGGTGACGGCCTGGCGCTCGACCACCCGGTGCAGGCGCGCATTCTCGATCGCGACGCCGGCCTGCACGGCCAGCGCCGAGAGCGACTCGACGTCGTCGTCGCTGAACGCCCCCTCCTCGGGATCGACGGCCGTGACGAGTCCGAGCAGATGGTGCTCGCGCAGGATCGGCACCGCAAGCACCGCCCGCGGCACCTGGGCGACACGGGGCTCGTGGGAGGCGAGTGCGTCGCCCTCGAGGCCGTCGCCGGCGGCGACGACGACCGGCAGGTCGGAGCGCGACCCCCGCGCCGTGCCGATGCGGGCCTGCTCGACGGCCTCGCCGCGCTCGGCGTCGTACAGGAGCAGCCGACCGCCGCGCGCACGGGTGGCCTGAACCGCGGTGTCGAGCACCGCGCCGACCAGGGCGTCGAGGTCGTGGGTCGCAGCCAGTGTCTCGCCGTAGCGCTGCAAGGTCTCCTTGAAGCGGCCGCGCTCGGCCTCGAGCTCGCCCATGCGCGTGGTCAACTCGCTCGAGATCTCGTCGATGGCCGAGCCGAGCTGGCTCAGCTCGTCGCCCGCGGGACGCCCACGCGAGAGCCCCGCCGCGCGGCCGGCGAGCTCGGTCAGCGCCCGCGAGATGCGATCGGCCGCAAAGGCGGCGCCCGCGATCAGGATCAGGCCCAGCAGAAGCAGCGGCACAAGGATTCGAAGCCGCTCGGAGTCGATGGCGTCGGAGAGCGTGGACGACGGGTAGGTCGCTGCGACGTACGCGGGGCCGCCGCGCATGACCGGAACCTGGACGGCCTGGGCGCGCACGCTGGTGCCGGCGACGTTCGCCGCGCTCGGTCCCGATGTCTGGAGGCCGGTGGCCGCGCCCACCGCCCCGCTGGTCGATGCAAACGCGCGGCCCCTGCCGACCAGCACCAGGTTCACGCTCTGTGGCAGCGTCAGGTTGCCGGACGATGTGATTTGGTCGAGGAGCGCCGGCGTGAGCAGCACGTAGACGTTCACCTGGCGCCCCGCACTCTTGTGACCGACGTACGACGTCGCGTGCCAGGAGGGTCCGGCCGGCGGCCTCCCGAGGATGCGTTTTCCCTGATAGACGAGCACGACCCGCATCCCTGCCGGGACGTCCTTGAGGTGCGTCGGCCTCGATGCCGCTCCCGATCCGAAGATAAGACGTGCCTGCGACCCAGCCGCGAAGTGCAGGGCGTAGGTGCCCGCGCTCTGTAGCTGCGCGCGGTAGCCC
>DATCPV010000346.1:0-3008 GCA_036569885.1 Gaiellales bacterium
GCTGGACGGCGAGGTCGACGCGTTCCTGATCCTCGTCCTCAGCGTCGCCGTCGCTCCGTCGGCCGGCATCTGGGTGCTCGCGATTGGGGCGGCTCGCTACGCCTTCCTCGCGGCCGGGTGGTCGCTCGCGTGGATGCGCGCAGCGCTGCCGCGGCGCGACTGGCGCAAGACCGTCACCGCGGTACAGGGCATCGTGCTCACGATCGCCGCAGCGGACGTCCTGCCGCGTACCGTGACGCGAGTCGCCCTCGCCACCGCGCTCCTCCTGCTCGCCGAGTCGTTCGGCCGCGACGTGTGGTGGCTGTGGCGCCGCCGGCACGCTCTCGGCGCTCGTGACACGACGATGGAGGAGCGGAAGCCCGAGGACGGGTCCGACCGCGGCTCCGGCTCCCAGCACGGACGCCTGCGTCCGGCAATCGCGGCCGTCCTGACGCTGCTCGCCGTCGTGATCGTGTGGGTGACGCTCGTCGCACCGAGCCAGCCGGCCCGGCTCTCGCCGGACGTGTTCATCAGGCTCCCGCTCGAAGGGCTCGTGATCGTCATGCTGGCCCTTGCCCTGCCGCGCTCCACCGGCCGCGTCCTGCCCTGGGTGATCGGGCCGGCGCTCGGCGCCCTGCTCGTCATCAAGCTGCTCGACTTCGGCTTCTTCACGGCGTTCGACCGCCCGTTCAACCCGATCGAGGACTGGGCCTACGTCTCGGTCGGCATCGAGACGCTGCGCGACTCGATCGGCCGGACGCGCGCTGACTTCGTCCTCGCCGGCGTGGGCCTCGTGGCGGTCGTCGCGCTGCTCATCCCCACTCTCGCGGTGCTTCGCCTGACCCGGATCGCGGCCCGCCACCGCCGCGTGTCGACCCGGGCCGTCGCGGGGCTGGGCGTTGCCTGGATCGTCCTCTGGGTGTTGGGCGCCCAGCTCGTCCCCGGCGCGCCCATCGCATCCACGAGTGCCGCCGGGCTCGCGATGTGGGAGGTCCGCGCGGTCGAGTCGGCCCTCCACGATCATGCCCGCTTCGCCGCCCTGATCCGCCACGACCCGTATCGCTCGACGCCCGGGAATCAGCTGCTCACCGCCCTGCGCGGAAAGGACGTCCTGCTCGTGTTCGACGAGAGCTACGGGAAGTTCGCGGTGCAGGGCTCGTCGATCGCGCCCCAGGTCGACTCCGTCCTCGCCCAGGGGACGAAGCAGCTGAGCGCGGCCGGCTTCTCGGCTCGAAGCGGCTGGATGCGCTCTGCGACGTTCGGCGGCGTCAGCTGGCTGGCGCACTCGTCCATGCAATCAGGGCTCTGGGTCGACACCAACGACCGCTACAACCAGCTGATGACGAGCCACCGCTTCACTCTCAGCGAGGCGTTTAAGCGTGCGGGCTGGCGGGTGATCGACGACGTGCCCTCGGACGACCATCCCTGGCCGCAGGCATTCTCGTTCTACCACTTCGACAAGGTGTACAACCGGCTCGACGTGGGCTATCACGGCCCGACGTACGCCTACGCATCGATGCCCGACCAGTACACCTACCTCGCGCTGCAGCGCCTCGAGCTCTCGAAGCACCACCGCCGCCCGCTCTTCGCCGAGATCGACACCGTGTCGAGCCACGAGCCGTGGTCGGCGATCCCGCCGCTGATCCCTTGGAGCGAGGTCGGAGACGGCTCGATCTTCAAGAGCCTGCCGGTAGACCATACCGGCCAGAAGAGCATCGAGCAGGGATACGGCCGGTCGATCGAGTACTCGCTGCGCGCCCTGTTCTCCTTCGTCCAGCACTACGGCCGCAAGAACCTCGTGATGATCGTGCTGGGCGATCATCAGCCGGCCCATATCGTCAGCGGGTTCGGCGTCGACCACGACGTCCCAATCTCAATCATCGCCCACGACCCGGCGGTGCTGAGCCGCGCGGCCGGGTGGGGCTGGGTGGCGGGCATGCGCCCCACGAATACGGCCCCCGTCTGGCCAATGAACGTGTTCCGCGACCGCTTCCTGCAGACATTCGGGCCGGGAGGGTGACGGCAGACGTCGCAACCCCGCGCCGAGCCGCTGCCGTCCGTCGCCGGCCCGCCCCGGGCGCGGCTGGCCGGCCTGGACGGCGTGCGCGGCTTGGCGGCGCTCTACGTGGTCTGCAACCACGTTTTCCTGCGCACGTTCCCCGGCTACCCCGTCGACCATGCACCCTTCTGGGCCGGGTGGTTGATTTACGGGCGGTTCGCGCTGGTCGTCTTCATCGTGCTCTCGGGCTTCTCGCTGGCCCTGTCGCCGGCGGGTCACGACTGGCGCCTCGACGGCTTCGTTCCGTACGCCGTGCGGCGGGCGCGGCGCATCCTGCCGCCATACTGGGCAGCCCTCCTCTTCAGCCTCGCGGTGGCATGGCTCGTGGTGCCACCGCCGGGGCAGGCAGGGCCCGACCTGCGGTCGATCGCGGTGAACGGGCTCCTGGTCCAGAACCTCGTCAGCGCGCCGAGCCCCAACCGCGCATTCTGGTCGATCGCGGTCGAGGCGCAGCTCTACATCCTGTTTCCGCTGCTGCTCCTGCTGTACCGTCGCCGGGGCGCCGCCGTGATGCTCGCCGCGGTCACGCTCGTCGTGGCGAGCGTGGGGATCCTCGGTCCCCACATCTCCCGACTCGACGTGTTCGTGATCCAGTCACCGCCCGATCTGGCCGCCTTGTTCGCGGTCGGGATCGTGACGGCCGGCATCGTCGGCGCGGCGGAGTCGCGCAGGTCGTTGCCGTGGGCGTGGATGGCCGCCGCCGCTGCGGCGCCCGTGCTCGCGACGATCTGGTGGCAGGGGTCGGTGTGGACGCTCGATAACCTGTTTTGGGTCGACCTCTCCCTCGGCCCGGCCATCGGCTGCCTGTTCGCAGGTCTGGCCACCGGCCATCCGGCCCCGCTGCTGCGCCTGCTCGACACGCGGCCGGTGCGCAACCTCGGCTGGTCGTCCTACAGCCTGTACCTGACGCACGAACCGGTCGTCCTCGTCCTGTACGAGAAGGTCGTGGCCGGCCGGGTCAGCCAGGGCG
>DATCPV010000347.1:0-4728 GCA_036569885.1 Gaiellales bacterium
TGGGCGGTACTGGGCTCGAACCAGTGACCCCCAGCTTGTCGAGCTGGTGCTCTCCCAACTGAGCTAACCGCCCCGCAACGTCCGGCCACAACCGGCCGGGTGGGAGGATACCGGCACCGACGGATCGGCGGCAACAGAGCCGGTCAGATGCGCTCGAGCGGGGCGTATCCGAGCATCAGCCGCCGCTCCGATCCGTCTTCCCGGAACCGCACCGCCACCACGTCGCGGTCAAGCCCGATGACCGTGCCCTCGCCCAGCGTCGCATGCCGCACCTCGTCGCCGATCGAGAGGTCGGGCACGGGCTGCTCGGGAGCACGGCCGCCGGAGGGCGCGGCCGGCACCTGCCAGGCGGGGGCGCGGCGCTCGCGCTCGATCTCGTCGGCCGGGAGCTCGCTCAGGAATCGCGACGGCAGGTTGTATCCGCGGACGCCGAAGATGGTGCGGCTGTGGGCGTGGGTCATCGTGAGCGACTGGCGGGCGCGGGTCATGCCGACGTAGCAGAGCCGCCGCTCCTCGGCCTCGTCGCCCTCGTCCAGCGAGCGCTGATGCGGGAAGAGCCCCTCCTCGAGGCCGATCACGAACACGATCGGAAACTCGAGCCCCTTCGCGTTGTGCAGCGTCATCAGCGTCACCTCGGGCCGCTGCTCGGAGAGCGCGTCGGAGTCGGAGTAGAGCGAGATCTCCTGCAGGAAGGTCGCAAGCGACGTGTCCTCCTCCCCACGCTGCTCGAACTCGCGGGCGACGCCGACCAGCTCGTCGAGGTTCTCGACCCGGCCCTGCGATTCGAACGTCCGCTCGGCCTCCAGCATCGCCTTGTAGCCGGTCTGGCCGAGCACCTGCTCGAGCATTGCGGCCGGCCCGAGGGCGGCGGCGGCCTCGCGCAGCTCGGTCATCAGGGCGGCGAACTCGCGCACCCGGCCGGCCGCGGCCGTCCCCAGCGACACGGCCCCCGAGTTCTCGATCGCCTCGGAAAGCGACCAGTTCATCTCGGCGGCGTGCGCCGCGAGGCGCTCGAGCGAGGCCGCCCCGATGCCGCGCCGCGGCTGGTTCACGATCCGCCGCAGCGACACCTCGTCAGCCGGGTTCAGGAGCACCTGCAGGTAGGCAACCGCGTCCTTGATCTCGGCCCGTTCGTAGAACCGCGGGCCGCCGACGACCCGGTAACCCACCCCCTGGCGCACGAGGACGTCCTCGAGGACGCGTGACTGCGCGTTCATGCGGTAGAAGACCGCGATGTCGGCCGCACCGGCGCCCTCGTCGATCGCCTTTGCGATCTCACCGGCCACGAAGCGGGCCTCGGAGTGCTCGTCGTCGGCCTCCACCACCCGCACCGGGAGGCCGCGGCCGAGATCCGACCACAGATGCTTGGGCCGCCGGTCGGGGTTGCGGGCGATGACCGAGTTGGCCGCGTCGAGGATCGCCTGGGTCGAGCGGTAGTTCTGCTCGAGGGCCACGACCCGCGCGCCGGGGAAGTCGTGCTCGAACTCGGCGATGTTGCGGATGTCGGCGCCGCGAAACGCGTAGATCGACTGGTCGGGATCGCCCACGACGGCGAGGTTTCGGTGCTGCTCGGCGAGCATCGCCAGCAGCCGGAACTGGGCGTGGTTGGTGTCCTGGTACTCGTCCACCATGATGTGGCTGAAGCGCTGCTGCCAGGTGGCGCGGGCATCGGCGTCGGCCTCGAGCAGGAGCACCGTCTGCAGGATCATGTCGTCGAAGTCCATCGCGTTTGCCGCATACAGCCGGCGCTGGTAGAGGGCGTACACCGAGGCGACGGTCTGCTCGAAGAAGTTGCCGACCTGGTCGCCGTAGGCCTCCGCCGTCAGCAGCCGGTCCTTCGCCCGCGAGATGGCGGTGTGCACCGCCCGCGGCGCAAAGCGCTTGGGGTCGAGCTCGAGCTCCTCGATGCAGGATTTCACGAGCCGCACCTGGTCGGCCTGGTCGTAGATCGTGAAGCTCGGCCGGTAGCCGATCCGCTGCGCGTCGCGGCGCAGCAGCCGCCCACAGGCCGCATGGAACGTCATGACCCACATACGCGCGGCGGTGCGCCCGCCGACGAGCCGCTCGACCCGCTCCTTCATCTCGTTCGCGGCCCGATTGGTGAACGTGATCGCCAGGATCTCGCCGGGCTCGGCGACGCCGGCCTCGATGAGATGCGCGACCCGGTGGGTGAGCACGCGCGTCTTGCCCGACCCGGCCCCGGCGACGACCAGCAGCGGGCCGTCGGTGTGCACCACCGCCTCGCGCTGCTGGGGATTGAGCGCGTCGAGCAGGGAGTTGGTGGCGGCGCCCGCCGCGGTCACCCCACCACAGCGGGAGAAGGGCGGACTGCGATTGGCACGGCGCTCACCTGACGGATTCTACCGGGTGGCCCGGCGGCCGATCACCCCGCGCGCACCGTCACCGTGCCACTCGTTCCGGCCGCGTTTGTGTGCGTCGCCGGGGCGACGACCCGCAGCAGGTAGCTGCCGCTGGCTCCCGCGATCACGGTCGTTGCGAACCGCGAGGCGGGGCCGAGGCGAGGCTCTGCCACCGTCCGCCAGCCGCTCGCGGTCAGAAGCTGCACCAGCACCCGGCCACGCGCATGTCCGGGATAGACGCGGCCGGTCAGGCGCACCCCGCCGCCGGCGCGAATCCAGCCGGCGCCCGCGACGAGCCGCACCCGCTGATGGACCGCGATGCGGCGGCCGGCGGTCACCGAGGGGGCGGCCTGGAACCGCACCCGGTAGACGGTGGTTCGCAGCGGAGCGGTCGCCCACGACACGGCTCCGGCACGCCCCGTGGTCAGGGTGTGGACGTGGTGGAAGAGGCGCTGGCCGGCCCGCCGGGCCGCGACCAACACCCGTGCACCGACGACGGGCATGCCGCTGCTCGTGCCGGCGAACCGGACGGTGGCGCGGTGCCCGGCAACGATCGCCGTCGGCCCGCTGCCCACGAGCCGGAGGTTGGCCGGGTCGCCGAGCGAGACGGTGAACGTCCAGAAGCCGTCGCGCACGTTGCCGGCACCATCGGTCGCGTGCCACCTGACCGTGTGCGTGCCGTACGTGAGGTTGGACGCCGGGACGAATGTGGCGGTGCTCCCGCTAATGGTCATCGGCCGGCCGTCGACGCTCGCGTCGAACTGGCCGAGCCCGCTCGGGCCGGGATCGACGCTGAACGAGACCGGGCTGCGCCGGTCGGTTGTCGTGCGAACGGGCGCCAGACCCCGCGCGACGGGGGCGTGGGCGTCGACCCGCAGCGTCTCCGACGCGACCGTCGTCTCGCCGCTCGCGTCGGAGACCGTGACTGCGAGCGTGTGCGTGCCGTCGGCGAGTGACGCCGGGGTCAACTGGAGGCTGTGGGAGTACGCGGTGCGGCCGGGATGCACCCCGGCCCGGAGGGCGACAAGGTCGGACGCGAGCGTCACCGCCGCCTCGGTCAGCCGTGCGCTGCGCACGCCGGCCCCGGCGTCCGCGGCCGTGACGGTCAGGGACTCGGGCTGGGCCTCGTTGTGCCAGCGCCCGTCGGCCAGCCGACCGGACAGGACGACTCTGGGCGCAGTGTCGTCGGTCAGACGCGCTGAGAGGGCGCTGATCCTGATGGTGTTGTTGGCCTGGTCGGCAAAGTCACGGGCGACATCGGTCTTCAGAAAGACGCCGACGATCTGGTTTCCCGCCGGGATGCTCCACACGGCGGATCCATTGCCGGTCGCCGGGTGCAGCTGCGGCGACGACGGGAACGACCCGCTGCGCAACCGCGCCTTCATGTAGGCCGACGTGCCGGTCGCACCGGTCTTGTAGACGACCGTCAGCGATCCTGAGGCGATCGTCGTGGTGGCCGGCGCCTGCCACTGCCACCAGGCATTACTCAGCTTCGCCGCCTGGCCATAGGCGAGGATCCGCAGCGGGCCTGGGCTGGGCACGCCCGCGCACGGTCCGGGATGAAGCCGGTAGGAGCAGCCGAAGAAGCCGGGCGCGTGGGCGAACGACCATCCGGTTGTGTCCTTGGCGGTGCTGACGGAGATCGTGTACGTGCCGGCCCGGGCGGCCGCCGGGGCAAGCACTGCCGCAAGCAGCGAGGATGCGGCGGCTGCGAACAGCACGAGGGCGCGAAATTTCACGGGGACCTTTCGGGTTGAAGCGGAGACGGGCGGTGCCCCTCAATGATGCGGCCTGCACCCGTCACGGGTCCAGACGCGGGCTGCTGCGATTGGAGACCGGAACTGTCACGCCCGGCGTGACATTTGGGACGCGACGAGCGCCACCCGCCGTAGGTCAGGCGTGGAGAGCTCGCATGCCCAGCGGATGGCAGCCCTTGACCGGGACGGCTTCGTCGCCATCCCCCGCGCGCTCGGCTCGGAGTCCGTCCGCCGGCTGACCGGGGTCGTCGACCGCACCTACGACAGCCGGGCCGCGTCCGGGCGGTTGGCGGCCGACGGATCGCTGCACCTGCTCGGCTTCGTCTCGCGCGACCCGGCCTTCCGCCAGCTGGTGGATCTCGCCGACCCGCTCGCCCTCGTCGCCGGGGTCCTGGGCTGGAACATCTACCTGTACCACTGCCATCTGGACATGCATCCGCCCTGCCCAGGGCGGGAGCCGTCGCCGTGGCGATGGCACCAGGACGGCGGCCGCCAGAACGTCGAAGTCGAGTCGAACCCGCGGCCACGCCTGTCGCTCAAGGTGGCCCACTTCCTGACCGACCTGTCGGCCGCGGGGCGCGGCAACATGATGGTGATCCCCGGCAGCCACC
>DATCPV010000348.1:0-3534 GCA_036569885.1 Gaiellales bacterium
ATGAGCGCCTACCGCGCCGGGGAGCGACTGACTCCCGCGGCATACCGCGCGTGGTGGTCCGAGGACGTCCACAGCTACCGGGCGCTGCGGTTCACCACGTCGGTTGCGCCGGGAGGGCTCGACTCCGGCCTCGAGGTGCTGCGGATCGACTACGACCTGCCGGAGAACCCGCCGCCGCTGCGGCGAATTGTCGACGAGCTCGTCGCCGTGCAGCCCGGCGTCTATCTGGGACAGGCGCTGCTACGCGGCAGCGGTGGGCGCCGCATGGCCTGGTTCACGCTCGAGTAGCTGCTCAGGCCGCGCGGCCGGCCTCGGCGGGCGCGGCTTCAGCTTTTCCGGAATGCGCCAGCCAGCGCTCCGCGTCGAGCGCCGCCATGCAGCCCATCCCTGCTGCCGTGACGGCCTGGCGGTAGACGTGGTCGACGACGTCGCCGGCGGCAAACACGCCCGGGATCTTGGTGGCGGTCGAGCCGTCGATTGTCAGCAGGTATCCCGCCTCGTCCATGTCGAGCACGCCCTTGAACAGGCCGGTCGTGGGGTCGTGGCCGATCGCGACGAACAGGCCGTCGGCCTCGAGGTCGCGATCCTCGCCGGTGACGGTGTCGTGCAGGCGCACGGCCTCGACCTTGCCGAGCTCTGTCCCGATCACCTCGGTCACGACCGCGTTGGTCACGAAGTCGATGTTCGGCTTGGAGCGGGCGTGGTCGTACATGATCCGCGACGCGCGAAACTCGTCGCGGCGATGCACGACGGTGACCTTGGTGGCGAACTTGGCCAGGAACGTCGCCTCCTCCATCGCCGAGTCGCCGCCGCCGACGACCACGACGTTCTTGGCGCGGAAGAAGGCGGCATCACAGACGGCGCAGTAGCTGACGCCGCGCCCCTGCAGCGAGACCTCGCTCTCGAGGCCGAGCTGGCGGGCCGTCGCCCCCGTGGCCACGATCACCGATCGGGCCAGGTGCTCCTGCTCGCCGACGTAGACGCGCAGCGGCTGCTGCGAGAAATCGATGCGGGTGACGTCGTCGGGCACCATCTCGGCGCCGAACCGCTCGGCCTGGGCGCGCATCGTCTGCATCAGCTCCGGGCCGAGGATGCCGTCACGAAAACCGGGGTAATTGTCGACGTCGGAGGTGATCATCAGCTGCCCGCCGTAGGCGAAGCCCTCGAACACGAGTGGGTGCAGGTTCGCGCGCGCCGAATAGAGCGCTGCGGTATAGGCCGCCGGCCCCCCGCCGATGATGATGACCTCGCGGATGTCGCTGCTCATGTGGCTCCTTCGCCGTTGTCTGGGGGATCAACCCCCTCATCAATGTTAACGACGGAAACCCGAAAAGATTCCTGGCAGTGCTCGCACCAGAGGCTGCCGTCGGCGATCCGGTTGCCGAAGAACGAGCCCAGTGGCTGTCCGCAGAACGGGCAGTAGCGTGGTTCGGCCATGACGGCCAATATAGGCGTATCGCCCGCCGGAACGCCGTCGTTATCATCCAGGTAGATGGGCAAGGCAAAGAAGGAGCTGACCAACAGACGCAGGGCACAGCGGCTGGGGACCGGCGAAGGCATCACCCGCACCTCCAAGAAGAGCGGCGGCGTGCCCGCGTGGGCATATGTGGTGAGCGGGTCGGTGCTGCTCGCCGCGGTCATCGTCGTGGCCGCCATCCTCGTGACGCGCAACTCGAGCTCGGCTGCGTCGAGCGGACAGTCGTCCTCGGCGGTGCAGGACCGGTTGACGCACTCCAAGATCGACTTCACCTCACAGGGCACCTGGCAGCCCAACTATGCGAACCTCGCGGGCGCGCTGACCGCGCTTGGGCTCGTCCCGGACCCCGCCGCCGCGCTGGCGGTTCACTATCACTGGCACCTGACCCTGTACGCGGGTGGCCAGAAGGTCGTGGTCCCGCGCAACATCGGCCTGCAGAACCCGCCTGCGATGTCGTCGGAGGTGCACACCCATGCGCTCAACGTGGACAAAAATTCCGGCATCATCCACGTGGAGGCAACCGAGCCCGGCTTCCGTGCGACCATCCTCGACCTCTTCGACGTCTGGGGCGTCTACGCCAGCGACCAGTGCATCGGCGGCTACTGCGGCGGCGTGAAGGTATACGTCGACGGCAAGCTCTCGCCCGCCGGTCTCAACGCCAAGCCGTCCGAGCACCAGGCCGTGACGGTCGTCGCCGGCTCGCTGCCCCCCGGGGTCACGCCCGACAAGGAGTTCACCGGGTTCACGCCCGGCGAGTAGGCGCGCCGTCGTCGATCGCGTCCTCCTCGTCGAGGAAGAGGTCGACGGCACCCATCTTGCCCACTCGCGGGATCAGCTCGAGCTCGCCCGGATAGCTGTAGTAGAGCCGCCGCGGCGTCCCGGAGGCCATGTACGGGCGGTCGAGCTCGATGACCACGCTGCGTCCGGCGACGTGGGTCACGCCACCCGTCTCGCCGACCTTGGGACTGGTGCGGCTCACGATCCGCACGCGGTCACCCACCGCCACCTTCGGCGGCTCCGGGCGAACCCTGGACGTTGGCTGGTCGGGACGCTTGCGCAGGGGCATGGCCGCCGGATTGTACGGGGCGGTAGCTGACCGCAGCGCACGCGAGCGCGCCGCCCGCCAGGAACCCGCCGGCGATGTCGGTGGGGACGTGGAGGCCGCCGAGCTCGAGCAGGCTGGTCAGGAGCGCGACCCAGGCGATCAGCCACGGCCGCATTCGCGGCCAGAGCGTCGCCGCCATCGTCGCCAGGATCACCGAGCGGATGGTGTGTCCGCTGGGATACGACCCGTTCAGGGTCACGCCGACGATGGTCGCTGAGGGGCTGAATTGGATCTGGTCGACGAGGAGCTTGCCGGCGCCCTCGATCGCGAGGCCGGCGAGGAGCGCGGCGATCCACGTGGCGGCCGCCCGTGGCCGGCCGCGCCGGTAGAGCATCAGGCAGACGGCGGCCATGATGAGCACCGCCGACAGCGTGTCGGCCGGAGCGAATGCGATCGCGGCCGCGCCGACCAGCAGCGGTCGGTGGCCGTGGACAACCGGGCGCAGGGCCACCCAGGGGTCGGGCGGCGCCACCGTCTGCGCGAGCGACGTGCCCGACAGCGGTTGCAGGTCGTCGAGTGCGAACCGGTCGGCGGGGCGCGTCAGCCCCGTCCCCACCGCCGCCGTCAGGATGACGAACGCCGCTCCCAGGACAACCGCACGTCGCATCCGGACACCCTACGCGGTCGCCTGGCGCGGCTCGCCGGTGCGCGATCGGCGAAAGCTGGCCCGGATCGGGTGTACCGTCGTCGGTGACCCTGTGGCGGAATTGGTAGACGCACCGGGCTTAAACCCCGGAGGCCTCCGGGCCGTGTGGGTTCGAATCCCACCGGGGTCACTGCCACACAGGCGCCAGCGGGTACACCGTGGCGTCACATTCTCCACTGGCCGGCAGCCTCCGCGGCCGTGGGCGCGGGGGCGCGGTCTATCTCAAGTCTCGGAGGGCGTTCGGAGTGGCGAGTCGGAGAGCAGTAGCTCGTTCGGCACCAGGAGTTGCGACGCGGTGAGGACGCT
>DATCPV010000349.1:0-3042 GCA_036569885.1 Gaiellales bacterium
CTGCTCGCCGGTCGCACCCGCGTCACGGGCGAGATCGTCACGGCCCCACAGCGCAAGGAAGCCGCCGTCGGTGGTGAAGAAGCTGACCTCGCCCGGCACCGACGAGGGCGAGAGCGGCCACCCCAGCGCCTGGTAGAAGGCGGTGCTCTTGGCGACATCGGCGACGCCGAGGGTGATCAGGCTGACCCGGGCGGCGACCGTCATCCTCGCCTACCCACTGGCACCCGGGACGAGGCGCTCCCAGAACACGGCCATGCGCCGCAGCTCGTCGTCGTCGAAGAGCCCCAGAAACCGCCTCCGAACGCCGGCCAGGTGCGTGATCCGGGCGGCGTCGAACGCCTCCCGGCCACGCGGCGTGAGCACGGCGTACTGGCCGCGGGCGTCGTCCTCACACGGAATCCGCTCGACCAGCCCATCGCGCTCGAGCCGGTCGACGAGGCGGGTGACGCCGCTTCGCGACAGCAGCACCGAGTCGGCGATCTCGGACATCCGCACCCGCTCGTCCGGCGCGTCGGCCACCGTCAGCAGCACCTCGTACGACGAGAGCGGCAGGCCGTGCAGCTCGGTGAGCTCGGCGTCGAGCTCGCGCTCGAGTGCCGCATGCACGCGCAGGAACCCCCGCCACGAGGCCAGCTCGGCCTCGCTCAGCAGCGCCAACCCTCCGGCCGATTGGTTGCGCATCGTGACTCCCCGCGGTGGTAGTTGCGCCAACAATGATATCAGCGCCCGGAAACGACGTCGGCGAGCCAGCCGGAGAGCTCGTCCACGTACTCGGGGTCGATGCCGTGGCCCATGACCGTCTCACGGTAGCGAACCGCCATCCCGGCGCCCTCGAGGAGCATGCGCGCCTGCCGCCCCCACTCGACCGGGATCACCTGGTCGAGCGTTCCGTGCCCGATGGCCACCGGCGTCTCCGTGCGGCCGGCCAGGTCGAGGTCGAAGCCCGGCGCGCCGGGGATGAAGCCCGACAGGGCGATGATTCCCCCCGGCCGCGGCCGGCCGGCGCCGAGCCCGAGGGCATGCGCCATGACGCATCCCTGTGAGAACCCGGCCAGCACGACACGGTCGGGTTCCACGCCGTTGGCGGCCGCTGCGGCATCGACCCAGTCGCCGGCCGTGGCGAGGGTGGGCAGAAACGTGTCCGGGTCGGGCCAGCCCAGCTCGCGTGTGACGTACCAGTGGTTTCCCCCGGGCGGAAGCCGCAGTGGCGCACGCGGGAGGACAGCCACGAGCCGGCGGCCGGGATCGAGAGCGTCGGCGAGCGGGAGGAGGTCCTGCTCGCTGGTGCCGCGGCCGTGCAGCAGCACCAGCATGCCCGCGGGCTCGCCCGCCGCGGGGCGGGTGACCGACACGATCTCGAGCGCCATCAGTCCTCGCCGTCCCAGTAGTCGAGCGGCTCGATCCGCCCGATCACCCCGACGCCCCACAGCGCCACCTTGCCCGAGCGCCGGTATTAGCAGATGTCGCTCGGCTGACGCGTGCCGTACGCCAGCAGGGCCAGCCCTCCCGGGCCGGCGCAAAAGGTGTGAGCCACGCCGGTCGCCGCCGACCGCGAGACGATCGCGCCCGCGCGGACGGGATGCTCCTCGTCGCCCAGCACCAGCATCCCCTCGCCCTCGAGCACGACGAAGATCTCCTCCTCAGCCGAGTGACAATGCGGCGGGCCGGCCAGCTTGCCCTCGTCCACCTGGATGTGCTTGAGCCCGGTCGTCGCCGAACCAGCGGCGGTGCCCAGGTCGCGCCGCTCGCGGGCCACGGTCGCGCCTTCCCGGCGGTCGCCGGCCACGGCACCGAGGTTCACGATCGACGCCGGCCGCGCGGACGGCGCCGGCAGTTCTGGCGCCGAGTCGAGCGCCTCACCCTCCCATGGAGTGGGCGGGCCGCCCGAGCGCACCCAGCTCGGCCCGAACCAGCTCAGCCCGGCCCGCGGGAGCCGCGCACCGCCCGACCGCGCCCGCTGGCCGAAGGCGAGCACGTCGAGGCCGTCCTCGCCGGCGTGAAGCGTGTGCGCCTCGGCCATCATGCGGTGGACAAGGCAGTCGCCGGGGCCGACGGCGTGCGTGGTGGGGCCGTCGCCCGCGTCCTGCCATGAGAGGCCCGAGCCGGCCAGCACCCAGAAGATCTCCTCCTCGCCGTGCTCGATGTGGGCGGGGGTCGACCAGGCTCCCGGTGCGACCTTGATCCGCTGCAGCCCGACGGTGTCCGTCCCGGCCGCCGTGCCGAGGTCGAACCACTCGGCGTCGAGGTGACCCGCCTCGCGCCGTCTCCCCTCGACGGCGTCCCAATGGGCGATCCCGCTCACGCGGCGAGTTCTACCTGATCTGAACGAGTAGGGTTTGACGATGGCGGTAGCTCCGGATGCGATCGTGGAATGCCGCGGCAGTGGTCGCGAGCGCGGCCACGCCCACGGCGAGGCGCTGCGCGAGCGGATCGCCGCGCTGCTCGAACGCTGGGACGCCGACGTCGCGGCACGGGTCGACCGGGGGCCGGCCGCACTGGTGGCCGAACTGGTGGGCGCGACGGGATTTGTCGCCGCGATCGAGCGCCACACACCGGAGTTGCTCGAGGAGGTGCGCGGGATCGCCGAGGCGGCCGGGTTCGCGTTCGAGCGGGTGCTCGCGCTCAACCTGATGGACGAGGAGTGGTGGCTGACGGCCCCGGCCGAGCCGCGCGAGGCCTGCAGCGTCCTGGCGGTGGCGGGCGGTGACGGACACGCGCCTGTGGTGGCCCAGAACATGGACCTGCCGGAGGTGATGGACGGCGCCCAGGCGATCGTGCGCTGGGACGACGGCGAGGGCCGGGCCGGTGTCGTGCTCACCGCGGCCGGCATGATCGGGCTGACCGGCGTGAACGCCGCCGGGCTCGGCGTGTGCGTGAACACGCTTCCGATGCTCAACCACTCACGCGCCGGCCTCCCGGTGGCCTTCGTGATGCGCGGCGTGTTGGAGCACACGACGGCGGCCGACGCAGCCGCGTTTCTGGAGACCGTCCCCCATGCCTCGGGCCAGCACTACGCCCTGGCCGCCGCGGACGGGGTCATGG
>DATCPV010000350.1:0-2559 GCA_036569885.1 Gaiellales bacterium
CTGGATGTCTGACTGGGGCGCCACCCTGATCTCGGCGGGCACGCTGCCGATGCGCGACGGGCTGATGGCCCCGCGAGGCACCCTCGGTGACACGGTCGTCGCGTCGAACGTCCTCCTGCTCCAGGGTGCCGCCGGCACGATCCTGATCGATACGGCCGCCGGCGAGATGCATGGTGCGTGGGAGGGCGCCGCGAGCGACCTGGCCGCCGCGCTGGCGCCCCGCTGCCGCCTCGACGAGATCGACACGGTCGTCCTGACGCACCTTGACTTCGATCACGCAGGCGGCGCGCCGGATGTCCCCGTGAAGCGCGTCATCGTGACGGCGACGGCCGCGAACTGGGCGCGCAGCGGGGACGAGCACACCGACACCGCCGCCGCGGTGATGGCCCGCCTCGGTGACCGCGCGGTTGAGGTCGCGGACGGAGCGGAGGTCGCGCCGGGCGTCCGGCTGGTCGAGGCCCCAGGCCACCGCGGCGGCCATGCGTGCGTCGAGATCGACGCCAGTGACGGTCGGCGCGTGTTCCTGGCCGACGTGATCCACCATCCGCTCCACGTGGCCCACCCCGAGTGGGACAGCGAGTTCGACTCCGACCCCGAGTTCGCGCTGCGCACGCGCCGCGACTGGCTCGAGCGGCTCGCCGGCACCGGGGTCCCCTGCGCGGCGTCGCACATCGACGGCTGGGGCACGATCGAGCCGGGCGCGGACGGGCTGGGCTGGCGCCCGCTCTGACGCTCGATCTGGGCGGTGACCCGATCGCCGCGGCCCGGCGGCTGATCGGCTGGACGCTCCTGATCGACGGCGTCGGCGGGCCGGTCGTCGAAGCCGAGGCCTACCGGCACGACGATCCCGCCTCGCACAGCTTCCGTGGTCGCACCGCCCGCAACGGCGCCATGTTCGGGCCGCCGGGAACCCTGTACGTCTACCGCAGCTACGGCATCCACTGGTGCGTGAACATCGTCTGCGGCCCGGTGGGCGTTGCCGACGCCGTCCTCGTCAGGGCGCTCGAGCCTGAGCGCGGGATCGAGGTGATGCGCGCCCGCCGCGGCCGCGATCCGTTGACGTCGGGCCCCGGCAACGTCGGTCAGGCGCTGGCCGCGAGTCCCGAGCTGAACGGCGCTCCCGCGCACCTGCTGCCGCCGTCCCGCTCTCGCCGAGTCGTGCGAACGACGCGGATCGGCCTCACGCAGGCGGCCGAGCGGCCGTGGCGGTTCCTCGATCCCGACTCGGCGTGGGTGAGCCGGCCGATATCATCCGCGTCCCGTGCCGGACGTCGCCGCCCTCACCCGTAACGCTGTCAAGGTGCTGCCGGAGGGGGAGCTCGAGCGCAAGCTCGCGCTCGGCCGGCCGCTGCGGGTCAAGCTCGGGATCGACCCGACCGCGCGGGACATCCACATCGGCAACGCGATCCAGTGGCAGACGATGCGCCGCTTCCAGGACGCCGGCCATATCGGGGTGCTCATCATCGGCGACTACACGGCCCGCATCGGCGACCCGTCCGGGCGATCGAAGGAGCGGCGGCTGCTCTCGGACGAGGAGATCGACCGCAACGCCGACGCGTTCTTCGTCCAGGCCAGCCGCATCATCGACCCCGAGCGCACCGAGCTGCGCCGAAACAGCGAGTGGCTGGCCGAGCTCGACTTCGCCGGGATTCTGCGCCTGACCCGCACCATCACCGTCTCGCGGCTGCTCGAGCGAAACGACTTCGAGCGCCGCTTCCGCACGAACCAGCCGATCTCGGTCTCGGAGTTTCTCTACCCGCTGATGCAGGCCTACGACTCGGTCGCCGTCCAGGCCGACATCGAGCTCGGGGGCACCGACCAGGAGTACAACCTGCTCACGGGCCGCGACGTCCAGATCGCTTACGGGCAGGAGCCCCAGGTCGCGATCATCGGCCCGCTGATCAACGGCCCGAACGGCGTGCAGAAGATGGGCGCCTCGCTCGACAACTACATCGGGATCGACGAGCCGCCGAACGAGATGTTCGGCAAGGCCATGAGCGCCGTGGACGAGATGATGCCCGACTACTACCGCTACTGCCTGGAGGACGACGAGCCGCCGCCGGCCGATCCCTACCAGGCCAAGCGCGAGTTCGCCCGGCGCCTGGTGGAGCGCTGGCACGGGGCGCACGCGGCCGCCGCCGCCGAGGCGGCATTCGACCGCCAGTTCAAGCAGGGCCGGGCGGCCGAGGACGCCCCGCGGCTGCCCCTGCCCGGCGAGGATCCGGTGCACATGCCGGCGTTTCTGGAGGCGCACGGCCTCGCCGGCTCCCGAGGGGAGGCCCGGCGCCTGATCGCCCAGGGTGGCGTGCGCGTGAACCAGGAGCCGCTCGCGGGCGACGAGCTCGACGTCCCCCGGAGCCGCCTTGCGGGCGCGGAACTACGGGTCGGACGCCGGTTCTCCGTCATCGACGCAGACTGACCGGTATACTGACCTGCCGGCCACCGCTTCTGGCGGTGGTGGGTCTTGTCCGGCGTCTCCTACTTGCCTGGCCGCGTGTGAATCGCTAGGCTTTGAGGTCGCGCTCGAGGGCGCTTGGTCTTTGAAAACTCAACAGTTTG
>DATCPV010000351.1:0-6925 GCA_036569885.1 Gaiellales bacterium
GGCCGGCCGCGCGGATGGCCGATGCCGGCGCGAGCCTCAGGCTCGGCATCGGGGGGACGAGCCGGCCGGGTGCGATCAAGTGCCTGCACGCCCACGCGGCGTTCGCGCTCGCCCAGCCCGGGTACGCGCTCGGCCAGAGGATCCTGGCCGAGGCCGCGCCGATCTTCGCTGCGGGGGAGTGCTGCACGCCGTGACCCCGGCGGTCGAGCTGGCGATGGTCGAGTGGGCCGAGGGGACGCGCCGGCTTGCCGCGCTCGAGCTGACGCATCGCCGGCGCCTGGTGGTCGAGATGGTGGTGGAGGAGCTCGAGGCCGAGATCATCCGCCGGGTCGGCCAGACGTTCGGCCTGGCGCAGCTCGCCTCGGAGTACGCGTCCAGCGAGGCATGGTGCCGCGACCTCGTCCAGCGCGTGACGACCGAGACCTGGGCGTATGACCTCTCGGTGGTCCAGCCCGCGGCGTTCGCCCATGCCGCCCGCAGCGCGATCGACTATCGCTGAATAATTGGGGCCAGGCCCCAACTATTCACTCGCGGTCGTCGGGGCGGACCACGATCTGGTCGGCCTCGATGCGCACCAGGATCGCGCGCCGACCTGCCCAGTGCTCGGCGAACACCGGATCGTCGCGAACCGCGCCGTCGAGCCAGAAGCCGTACCCCTCGTCGCCGTGGTCGAGCGCGGCCTCGTAGCCCAAGGCCTGTTTGCGGCCGCGGCCGCCCCGGCGCCGCCGCCGGCGGCCGGATGCCTCGTCGGACGAGCTTGACGCGGACGCCGCCACAACTGCCGCCCCCGCAGCGGCCGTCGCTGCCGGCGCCGCCCCCGGCAGCGGCCCGCTCAGCGGCGCCACCCCGCCTGTTGCCTTCTTCGTCCGCCGCCGCCGTACCTTGGCCGCCGGTTCCTCGGGCGGCGCATCCGGCGGGATCACGGGCGGGGGCACCGAGGCTCCGCGCCCCTCGGCCGCATCGCGGCGCAGGATGCCGTGCTGCGACCGGAAGGCCGAGATGCTGGCCGGGGTCGAGTTCAGCGTGTGAGCGATCCAGATGTCGGTGCGCCCCTGCTCGACCCACTGCCGGATCTCCTCGAGGTACGGCTTGAGGGTCGCCTTCTGCGTGGTCACGGCGGGCAGCATATCGGCCGGAACGGCGGCAAATTGCGGACGGTTCGGTTGCGTCGGTGTGTAGTACGTATGAATTCCGTATTGAGCGGACGCTCTGGACACGCTACTCTGCAGTTTCCGAGCCGAGGAGCACACAGTGGAGTCGACGCTGAAGAATGACGGTCTCGCCGCGGGAGCGGAATGGGTCGCAGGGGCGAGAGCGAAGGGCGAGTTCCGGTGTGACGGGTGCGGCTACGGGGTGACCGTCTACCGGTCGCTGCCCGTATGCCCGATGTGCCACGGGACAGGGTGGGAGCGGGTGCCGTGGCGCCCGTACACCCGGGTCGTGTCGCATCTGGACGACTGAGCGCTGGGGGGCGCACGGCCTGTAGAACGCTAGAGTTGGGCCGTGCGCAGAGGCGTCAGACTGGGTCTGCAGGCGGTCGCGGTTGCGCTGCTCGTGGCCCTCGTGGCGCTGTTCGCACAAAGTGTGCTGCAGGGGTCGGCCACCGTCGCGGCCGAGCTCGGTGACGGCAAGCGGCCGCAGGCGCCGAACTTCACCCTGCCGCGCCTGAACGGGAGCGGCGACGTGTCGCTGCAGAGCTTCCGCGGCAAGGTGGTGCTGCTCAACTTCTGGGCCTCATGGTGTGACCCCTGCCGCGAGGAGGCGTCGCTGTTCAACCAGATCCAGAGCCACTACGGCCCACGTGGGGTGGTGGTCGTCGGGGTCGACTCGCAGGACTTCACCAGCGCCGCCCGGTCGTTCGCCCGCGAGCAGCACGTCAACTACACCCTGGTGCACGACTCGTCGAACGACGTCACCAACCGCTGGGGGGTTTCGAGCGGCTTTCCGGTCACATTCGTGATCAACCGCCAGGGTGCCGTGCAGAAGGTGTTCGTCACGGAGGTGACCGGCAGCATGCTGCAGCAGGCGATGCGGCCGCTGCTCGGGGAGGGGGCGGCGTGAGGCGGGCGAGCCTGCTCGGGCTGGTCACCGTCGCCGTGCTGCTCGCGTTCCCGGCTGCGGCGCAAGCGTGCAACGGCTGGACCGAGCCGGACATGGAGACGCAGCTCATGTGCCCGACCTGTCATCAGGTGCTCGCCTACTCCGACTCCAGCATTGCGTCCGAGATCCGCAGGCACCTGTTCACGTGGTGCTCGGCGGGGGTCACGTCGAGCCAGGTGAAGAACCGCCTGATCGCCCAGTTCGGCCGGGAGATCCTGGCGTCGCCGCCCAAGAGCGGCTTCGACCTCCTGGCCTGGCTCATCCCCGGCGCGGTTCTCTTCGGCGGAGTCGGCGTGGCGGGCGTTCTGGCGCTGCGCTGGTCGCGCGGGCGCGATGGCCCCTCACCGCCGCCACCGCCCGTCGACTCCGCGCTTGCCGCGCGCATCGACTCCGACCTGGCGGGCTTCGAGTGAGGGAGGCCGCCGTCGCCTTCTCGGCCGGCCTGCTGTCGTTTGCGACCCCATGCGTGCTGCCGCTCGTGCCCGCGTATCTGTCGGCGATCGGCGCCCGCTCCACCGATCCCCGCCGGGCGCTCCTGGCCTCGCTGCCGTTCGTGCTCGGCTTCTCGCTGGTATTCGTCGCCCTCGGCGCCAGTGCGGGGCTGGCCGGCGGAGCGCTCACCGACCACCGCCTGCAGCTGGTCAAGCTGAGCGGGATCGTGATCGTAGCCATGGGGCTCGTGATGGTCGGGCTGATCCGGCTGCCGGCGCTCGACCGCTCGTTCGCCCCCGGGCTCGGACCGGCCCGGGCGTCGGGCTCCTCGGTGCTGCTGGGCGGTGCGTTCGGGCTGGCCTGGACGCCGTGCATCGGCCCGGTGCTGGGCTCGATCCTGACCCTGGCCGCGACCGGCGCGACCGCCGCCCGCGGGGCCGCGCTCCTGGCCGCGTACGCCGCGGGCCTCGCGGTGCCCTTCATGGTCGCCGGAGTCGCCCTCGGCAAGGTGATGTCGGGCGCCCGGCGGGTGCGTGACCACTACAACATCGTGCGGGCGGTGTCGGGCGCCGTCCTCATCGCCGCCGGCCTGCTCGTGTTCTTCGACAAGACCTACCTGGTGAACTCCTGGGTGGGGCAGTTCACCAGTTGATGGCGATCGTCGCCCTGTACGACGTCGACCTGTTCTTCCGGGCCAAGATCGAGGCGATGCTCACGGCGGACGGCCACCGGCTGGCGGCCGCCGGCGAGACCCCCGACGTCGTCGTGGCCGACGTCAACCGCTGCGAGCCCCGGGCCGTGGTGACCGCCGCCGGAGCGGTCCCGGTGCTCGGATTCGGCCGCCATACCGACGCCGCGCTCCTGCGTGCGGCGCGGACCGCGGGGTTCGCGCGGGTCGTGCCCCGGTCGGTGCTGGCGGAGCGGCTGGGTGACCTGATCGCCGAACTCGTTCGGTAGACTTCGCGCTCGGACCGGGGAGCCTCAGGAGGGGCGTGTGACGTACATCATCGCGGAGCCGTGCATCGATCTGAAGGACAAGTCGTGCATCGACGTCTGTCCGGTCGATTGCATCCACGAGTTCGGCCGGATGCTGGTCATCGATCCCGAGGAGTGCATCGACTGCGGCGCGTGCGAGCCGGAGTGCCCCGTCGAGGCCATCTACCCCGAGGACGCGCTCCCGGACAAGTGGGAGCCCTTCGTCAAGATCAACTACGCCTACCCGGACGGCGACGTGATCGACAAGCTGGTCAACGAGATCAAGCCTCCGGAGTGATGGGCGAGCGCCCGGATCCGAAGGCGCGGCCGGCCGAGGAGGCCGGCACCGGCGACGAGCCGGCCGACGAGGGCGAGGCCTACTCGGAGGACGAGGAGGCCGAGGTGGCCGCCCGGCTCGAGGACCTCGGGTACATCTAGACCGTGAGCCGGCCGCGGGTGTGCGTGATCGGGCTGGATGGGACGCCCGCGAGCTACCTGCGCCGCCGCATCGCCGAGGGGGCGCTGCCGGCCCTCGCCGGGCTCTCGCGACAGGGAACGCTCATGTCTGCGCGGGCTCCGTTGCCGCCGATCTCGTCGGTGTCGTGGGCGAGCGCCTCCACCGGGGTCAACCCCGGCCGCCACGGCGTGTTCGGATTTGTCGAGCGCAAGCCGGGCACCTGGGACATCACGTTCACGAACGTGTTCACGATCGCCGAGCCACAGGTGTGGGTGACCGCCGCGAAGGCCGGGCTGCGCTCCGTGGTGGTCAACATCCCGGGCACGTATCCCGCTCAGCCCACCAACGGCGGGGTGCTGATCTCGGGTTTCGTCTCGCCGACGCTCGAGCGGTCGGTGCAGCCGCCGTCGCTGATCCCGTTCCTGCAGGAGCGCGACTATCTGATCGACGTCGACCTCGGGCTTGGGCACCGCGATCTCGACGCGTTCTGCGAGCAGCTCTTCGCTCACCACGCCGCCCGCACGCGGACGCTGATCGACCTGCTCGAGGGGGAGCCCTGCGACCTCTTCTACGTCGCCTTCACCGGCACCGACCGCCTGCACCACTTCCTGTGGGAGCAGATGGAGCGGGGCGAGGAGCCGTGGGCAACGCGGTTTCACGACTACTACGCGGCGGTCGACGCCTCGGTGGGCGAGCTGGTCGCGCGCCTGCCGGACGACTGCCGCCTGATCCTGCTCTCGGATCACGGGTTCTGCCGCCTCGACCAGGAGGTGTTCGTCAACCGCTGGCTCGAGCGCGACGGCTGGCTTGCGCTCGAGGAGCCGGCCAAGTCGATCGCCTCGGTGATCCCCAGCCGCAGCCGCGCCTACTGCATGGATCCCGGCCGCCTGTACCTGAACCTGGCCGGCCGCGAGCCCGGGGGGATCGTCGCCGCGTCCGAGTACGCGCGGGTGCGCGACGAACTGGGTGCCTGGGCCGAGGCGCTCCCGTTCGTCCAGCGGGTGGCCACGCGGGAGGAGGCGTTCGCCGGCCCCCACGCTGAGAAGGCGCCCGATCTCGTGCTGGTGTCGAAGAACGGCTGGGATCTGAAGGGCGCCGTGCGCACGGCCGAGCTGCAGGGCCGGGGGAAGTTGACCGGCATGCATACGCAGGACGACGCGTTCGTCCTGGTGCGTGGCGCCCATCCCGAGGGTGAGGCCGACGTGCAGGACGTCGCGGCCACCGCGCTCGACGGTCTCGGTCTCGACCCCAGCGGGGTCGACGGCCGCGTCCTTCGCTAGTGGAGCGGCCGTCGGAGCTGCCGTGGGCCCAGCCGGGCTGGCGGGCACGGGCCGAAGCCTGGATCGGGGCACAGGTTGAGCCGCTGGGCGACGTCGAGGAAGTGAAGCTGCGGCCGTGGTCGGCGGTGCTGCGCGCGCCCACGAGCGGCGGCGATGTGTACTTCAAGGCCAACCTGCCCGCGCTCGCAAACGAGCCCGAGCTGACGCGGCTGCTACATCGCATCGATCCCGGGCACGTGCTGCCGGTGCTGGCGGAGGAGCCGGACGAGGGCTGGATGCTGCAGGCCGACGGCGGGCCGACGATGCGAAGCCGGCTTGACGGGGTCGACGATCTGGGCCGGTGGGAGCGGATGCTCGCCCGCTACGCCGAGCTGCAGGTGCGGGCGTCGGGCCACGTCGAGGAGTTGCTCGCGGCGGGCGCGCCCGACCGGCGTCTGGCAGAGCTGCCCGGCCTGTTCGAATGTCTCGCCGGCGCAGTGGCCGCCGAGGACGCAGAGCTGCGCGCGCTGACGCCACGGCTGGCTGCGCTCTGCACCGAGCTGGACACGTTTGGCGTGCCGGCGAGCATCGATCACAGCGACCTGCATTCGGGCAACGTGCTCGCGCCGGGCGACGGCTACGTGTTCTTCGATTGGCACGAGGGAGCGGTGACGCACCCCTTCTTCAGCATGGTGGTCGCGACTCGGTGGCTCGGGCACCACCATGCCGTCACGGCCGGGAGCGCGGAGGAAGCGCGCCTGCACGACGCCTTCCTCGCGCCGTGGGCCGGGTTCGGCGCGACGGGGTCCCTGCGCGCCGCGCTCGACCTCGCCCTGCGCATCGGCCCGCTCACACGGGCGCTCGGGTGGATGCGGGTGCTGGAGGGCCTGCCGCCGCGCGAGCACGCCGAGTGGGGCGACTATGTCTCCTCCTGGCTGCGCGACCTCGCGACGGAGCTCGAGCGCCCATGACCAGATGGTCGATCACCCCGCTGACCCAAGCCGAGGCCGAGGAGGTGGCGGCGTGGCGCTACCCGGGCGAATACGCCTTCTACGACGCCGATTCTGTGTCCGATGGCCTCTCCGAGCTGCTGGATCCCGCACGTCGTGGAGACGAATACTTCGCCGCCCGGGGACCGGACGGCAGCCTGGAGGGCTTCGTGCAGCTCGAGGCCGCGGGGGATGGGGTCGAGATCGGCCTCGGCCTGCGGCCGGACCTGACCGGCCGCGGCCTGGGACTGGCATTCACGGCGGCGGCGATCGAGCTCGCAGAGCATCGCGGGGCAGAGCGGATCGTGCTCGTGGTTGCGGCGTTCAACCGGCGCGCGATCCGCGTCTACGAGCGAGCCGGGTTCGTCGAGACGGGCCGGCACATGCGCCACATCGGCTGCTGCGACTGGGAGTTCGTCGACATGGAGCTCACCCGCTCGTAGCCCACCACGCGACCGCTCATCGGTGCCGCCTCCGGCTGACCGCGAGATCCCGCGGCAGGAGTGAGTACATCACGCAGTCGTGCCGACGTCCGTGCGTCGAGCAGTGCGCGCGCAGCACGCCATCATGCTCGATCCTACGGCTTGAGCTCGGGCAGGTCGTCCTCCCAGAACTCGTGCGGGGAACGGGCCGCGCCGGCGCCCCGGCCGTGGCGGTCGGCCTCCTGCGCCCGCAGCTCGACGCGGCGGATCTTGCCCGAGATCGTCTTCGGC
>DATCPV010000352.1:0-5622 GCA_036569885.1 Gaiellales bacterium
TGTAGTCGCCCACGATCACCGACGCGAGCGCCGCCTGATCGGACCGCAGCGCCTCGGCCTGCGACGCCATGGCGCCCCTGATCTCGCGGACCGACGTCAAAAGCTCACGGTGGCGCGTCTGCGCGTTGCGCTCGACTGTCTCGAGGTGCGACCGGCGCCAGTTCAGCACCTCGATCCGGTGCAGAACCGCGGCCGCCTCGGAGCGCTGGCTCGAGACGGACGCCGCCGCCACCCCGGTGGCCGCCGTTCCGGCAGCCGCCGCGGTGATTGCAACCATCATGGTCCAGGCGATGCGTCTACGCGTGTTCGCGGTGGGTCGCCCCCTTGAGCGCCCGGGACCCTACCCGCCCCGAGAGACGTCGGCAACCGCCATCTGTCGCCGAATTCCGGCACTTGCGCCCGCTTGCGGGTGATTCGTGCGAGTCGCTGCACTCCTTGCAGCCTGGGCACGCTGGGCGGCGCACAAAATACCCCTAGCACCTGGGCCGGATACCGCTGATGCGGATTTCCAGCACCCTCGGTATACTCGGACCGGCCTGTTGACGCCCTATGTCCGGAGCCCCGGAATGATCGAGATCCGCCGGAACGACACCGAAACCTTCTGCGCCGTCTGCGGGCGGACACTGCTTCTCGGAGAACGGGTGGTCGGCTACCGGCGCGCGGAGGGGGATGACGCCCGCGTGTGCGAGCTCTGCATCGACGAGGCGGACGCGCGCGGCTGGATCCGCGAAGGTGCGCTGAGCGTGCCGCTCCAGCTGCACTCGCCGCGGTCGCGACAGCGCGGGCTGCGCGGATTTCTGGCCGGATCGCGGCGCCCGCCGCGGGCTCCCGAGCCGTTCACGCCCGAGGCGCTCCCGGACGATCCCCGCGACGCGGTCGCCGCCGGACTCGAGCTCTTCAACGAGAGCTACCACCCGCGCACGGTGTGCGGCATCGCCCGCACGCTCGGCGACCCTCAGGTCAGCGTCGTCATGCGCAGCCACCGTGAGGTGGTGGTGACGGTCGCCTGGGATCTGTCCTGGTACCAGTTCCGGGTCGACATGCTCGGATCCCAGCCGGTCACGCTGCAGCACCGCGGCGAGGACGTGGGCGAGATCGACAGCCGGTTCCGCGACTGGAACGCCCAGGCGGAGCCGGACGGCACGCTCGCGCTCGCTGTGTAGCTCGCCTCGTTGTCTAGGCGTCCGGGTCGAACGCGTCGACGGGCGGAAACGTGCCCATCGCCCGTGCCCTGCGGCGGTCGCGCAGCTCGCGGCGCTCGTCAGGGCCCCCCGCGGAGTCGGCGCGGCGGTCGCCCGCCCGGGCGCGGCGCTCGACGATGACCTCGACGTTCGGGTTGTCGCGGTAGTACTCGACCATTCGCGGCAGGAGCTCGGATTCGAGCTCGGGGGGAATCACGCAGTAGATCATGTGCCTGAAGTAGACACCGGCTGAGCGGGGTGCGTCAAGGGGTATGCTCGCAGCGTGGCGGTCCCCAATGCGCTCGAGTGCCTGCGATGCCGGCGGCGCTACCCCGTGGTATCCATGCCCGGGGGGTGCCCATCGTGCTCCGCCGAGGGCACTCCGGCGAACGTCGCGCCGGTCTACGCCCGCGTCTCGGCGCTGAAGCCGAACAAGCTCACGGGTCGGGGTGTGGCCCGGTTCACGACCCAGCTTCCGATTGGACGCGACCGCCTGATCTCGATGGGCGAGGGTGACACGCCGCTCGTGGCGACCGCGGCGCTGGGGCAGCAGCTCGGGCTGCGCCGCATGCTGATCAAGGACGAGCGCCGCAACCCGACCGGCAGCTGGCGCGACCGGTTCGCGGCGCTCGCCGTCTCGCAGGTCGAGGACACCTCGGTGACGATCGCCTGCGCCGGCGACGAGGCGCTGTCCGTGTCGATGGCGGCCTATGCGGCCCGGGCCGGCCTGCGCTCCGTGAGCCTGGTCGAGCCCGACGCCACCAGCCGTAGCCGGGATGCGATCGAGGCCGTCGGCGGCCGCGTGGTCGGCGTCGTCTCGGCCGAGGCGCGCTGGCCGCTCCTGGCCGACGCCGAGCGGTCGCTGGGCTGGAGAGCGGTCTCGAACCGAACGATGCCGCCCATCGGCGGAGACCCGATGGCGATCGAGGGCTACCGCACGATCGCCTATGAGATCGCCGAGGAGCTGCGCTGGACGGCGCCCGACCTCGTGCTGGTGCCCGCGGCGCTGGGCGACGGCATACAGGGCATCTGGCGTGGCTTCCGCGACCTGGTGACGTGGGCTGTGATCGACCGCATCCCGCGGATGGTCGCCGTTGAGGTGGCGGGAGCCGTTGCGGCCGCTCTCGCCTCGGGCAAGGACTGGGTGCCACCGAGCGGCGCGCTGGAATCGCCCGCGCGAGCGCTCTCGGGCGTCACCGGAACCGTCCAGTCGCTGCACGCGGTGGTCGAGTCCGAGGGGCTGGTCGTGCGCGTGTCGGAGAACGAGCTCGAGCATGCCCGCATGCAGCTCGGCGAGCTCGAGGGCATGTGGACCGATCTGGCGGCGGCGGCGCCGGTGGCGGCCGCGATCAAGCTCGCCCAGCGCGGCGACGTGCCGACCCGGACGGTGGTGGTGCCGGTGGTGACCGAGCACGGCGCCATGGACGGCTCGGCCGAGACAGCGGGGCCGCTCGAGACGGTCGATCCCCGCGTCGACGAGTTGCTGCGCGTGCTCGCCGTGCGCGGCGAGTAGAGTTTGGCGGTCGATGGCGGTCGCCACCAACTCTCACCGTAACTACATCGCCGGCGAGTGGGTCGACTCGGAGAGCGGCGAGCAGTTCGATAACCACAATCCCGCCACAGGCGAGCTGCTGGGCTCATTCCCGCGCTCGACGGCGGGCGATGCCGACCGGGCCGTCGCCGCCGCCCACGAGGCATACGCGAGCTGGCGTCTGCACCCGGCCCCGAAGCGGGCCGAGATCCTCTTCCGGGTGGCCGAGCTCCTGCGTGACCGCAAGCCCGAGCTGTCCCGGCTGATGACCCAGGAGATGGGCAAGGTGCTGGCCGAGGCCGGCGGGGATGTGCAGGAGGGCATCGACATGACCTACTACATGGCCGGCGAGGGCCGGCGCATGTTCGGTCAGACGGTGCCCGCCGAGATGCCCGACAAGTTTGCGATGAGCGTGCGCCAGCCCATGGGCGTGGTCGCGGTGATCACGCCGTTCAACTTCCCGATGGCGATCCCCACCTGGAAGCTGATGCCGGCGCTCGTGACCGGCAACACGGCGGTGTTCAAGCCGGCCCACGACACGCCGCTCCTGGGCGAGATGCTGGTCGAGATCTTCGAGGAGGCGGGGCTGCCCAAGGGCGTGATCAACATCGTCCACGGCGGCGGCTCGACCGTCGGCCAGCGCCTGATCGAGCACCCCGACGTCAAGGTGGTGACGTTCACCGGCTCGAAGGAGACCGGCATCCACGTCGCCCGCACCGGCGCCGACACCCTCAAGCGGATCCATCTCGAGCTCGGCGGCAAGAACGCGATCATCGTCATGGACGACGCCGACCTCGACAACGCCGTCGAGGGCATCCTCTGGAGCGCGTTTGGCACGAGCGGCCAGCGCTGCACCGCGGCCAGCCGCGTGATCGTCCACGAGCGCGTCTACGACGGGCTGGCGGCGAAGCTGGTGCAGCGGGTCGAGCGGCTGCGGATCGGCAACGGCCTCGACCCCGAGGTGGACGTCGGGCCGCTGATCAATCAGGCGGCGCTGGACAAGGTCTCGAGCTACACCGGCATCGCCCGCGACGAGGGCGCCGAGATCCTGACCGGCGGGGAGCACTACACAAATGGCGAGGCCGGGTTCTTCTACCGGCCGACGGTCTACGGCCGCGTGGAGCGCGACATGCGGGTCGCCACAGAGGAGATCTTCGGGCCGTCCACGGCACTGATCCCCTGCCGCGACCTCGACGACGCCATCGCAATCTCCAACGCGGTCGAGTACGGCCTCTCGAGCGCGATCTACACCGACGACGTGAACTCGGCGTTCCGGGCGATCCGCGACCTGGACACGGGCATCACCTACATCAACGCCGGCACCACCGGCGCCGAGATCCAGCTGCCGTTCGGCGGCACGAAGTACACCGGCAACGGTCACCGCGAGGCCGGGACGGCGGCGCTGGACACCTACACCGAGTGGAAATCGGTGTACGTCGACTACTCCGGCCGGCTCCAGCGGGCCCAGATCGACAACCAGCCGTCATGAGGCTCACCGAGCTCCACGCCGACCTCTAGACGCTGCGCGACAACATCGCGGCCGAGCTCCTGGCCATCAACCGGTACGAGGCGCAGGCGTTCTCGCTGGCCGACGCGCACGCCCAGGAGGTGGTGCAGCGCATCGCCGACGACAAGAAGGAGCACGTCGCCCGCCTGCTCGACCTGCTCCGCCGCCTCGACGTCAAGCAGCGCGAGAAGATCGAGCGGGCCGGCCCCGCCGCGTGAAGGTGCGCATGTGGGTGGACGGCGGCGCCCGGGGGAACCCCGGCCCGGCCGCCGTCGGATACCGGATCGAGGACGATGCGGGTGAGGTGCTCGACGAGAACGGCGAGGCGATCGGCACCGCGACGAACAACGAGGCCGAGTACCGCGCGCTGATCACCGCGCTGCAGCGGGCCGAGACGCTGGGCGCGCGGGAGGTGGAGGTGCGGTCGGACTCAGAGCTCCTGGTGCGCCAGATGACGGGCGCCTACCGGGTCAAGAGCCCCCATCTGCGCTCGCTCTGGGACGAGGCCCAGCGCGCCGCAGACGCCTTCGACCGGGTGCGGTACGTCGAGGTCAGGCGGACCGAGAACGTGGACGCCGACCGGCAGGTGAACCTCGCCCTCGACCGGGCTGCCGCCTCGTAGGACGGATATACTCCGGAACCTCGAGCGGCTGTAGCTCAGTTGGCTAGAGCGTCTGCTTGCCATGCAGAAGGTCGAGGGTTCGAGCCCCTTCAGCCGCTTCAATCCCTGTCCCTGACAGTCCAGCGCTACGTGCCTCGTTCTTGCCGTAGGCGTCCCAACGGTCGGCCAAACGTTTAGGCGGATCACACGATGACCGGCGCTGCATCCGTTCTGGGATCGCTCCATTCCGGCTGGCCGGGCTGCGGATCCGGATCGCGCATGGTCAACAGCAGGCGCTGCGGAGGCTCGCACGCCTCCACGTGCCCTGTGCGCTCTCCCGCGATGGCGATGCGCACGCGGAACTCACCCCCTCAGAAAGCTCGCCCTCCACGGCATGCTCGTCAACCCGCTCCCGGCCTACGGCGCGGGGATCCAAATTCACGTCGAGCATCTCGCCGACTACATCAGCGGTCGCCCGCTCCGCGACGTCGAGGCCCGCTGGAACGAGCTCTTCCCAGCCTACGCAGCACTGGGCGTCAGCTAGCCCGGTCCAGACTGGGTGGTGGACGCGCCGGCCATGGCTCAGGGGTTGTGGTTGACGACCTCGACGTTGTGGCCGTCCGGGTCGAGCACAAAGGCGCCGTAGTAGCCCGGGTGGTAGACGGCGCGCTCGCCGGGGGTGCCGTGGTCCTCGTAGCCCGCGGCGAGCGCGGCGGCGTGGAAGGCCCGCACCGTGGCGTCCGCGTCCGCGGGGAAGGCGAGGTGGACGTGCTCGGTGAGCGGGCGCTCGTCGCGCACCAGC